>DAOTWO010000065.1:0-2256 GCA_034435855.1 Thermomicrobium sp.
GAACTCCGCGGAGGTTCCCACCGTGCATCTTCGATCGTCTCGTGCTGACTCATCCACCCCATGAGCGCCGCCTTCATCCACGCTCAGTGTACGATTGCCGCGATACGGAGCGCAGGCACCGAGGAGGAGCAGAAGGTGGCCCGTGTCGGTATCTTCGGTGGAACGTTCGATCCGATCCATCACGGTCACTTGATCGTTGCCGAGGTACTCATGGAGGAACTTGAGCTTGAGCGTGTGCTCTTTCTCCCGGCCGGCCAACCACCCCACAAGATCGGCCGTGTTATCACGCCCGTTCCCCATCGTTTGGCAATGCTCGAGCTCGCGATTCAGGGAAATCCTCACTTCGCCATCTCGTACGTCGATGTCCGGCGACCCGGGCCCTGCTACACAGCTGACAGCTTAGAGATCCTCAAACGTCAGTACCCTGAGGATGAACTCATCTTTCTGATGGGTGAGGACTCCCTGCATGATCTCCCAACATGGCACGACCCGAATCGTGTCGCTGCTCAGGCGCTCCTTGGAGTCGCACTACGGCCCGGCGTCCAGGTCGATCTCGAAACAGTCTTCGAGAAGGTTCCGGCAGCACGCGACCGTGTTATCCTCGTCCCTGTCCCGCTCATCCAAATCGCCGCGAGCGACATTCGCCGGCGGGTCGCTGAGGGGCGAACAATCCGCTATCAGGTTCCTCCGATCGTCGAGGAATACATTTATCGGCATCAACTGTACCGCGTCCCTGCTCCCCTGACCGCTGAGGGGAGTGCCCGGAGTGCGGGAGTATAATCCCCGCGGCACCGCTCGGACGCGGAGCGAGGAAGCGAGGGAAGACGGTGCGGATCCGACCTTGGCAAACGCTGATCGTCATTATCCTCTTGAGCCTGGCTGCAATCTGGGTCGATCTTCCGGGGCGCCCGCTGGATCCGTTTGGTTGGAAAGAGAACATTACCGTTCGGCAGGGACTTGACCTGCAAGGCGGCATCCAGCTCGTCCTCGAGGCACGTCCTCCTGCTGGCGTCCAAGTGACGCAGGAGGTTTTGCAAGGTACCCGTGACACCATTGAGCGGCGAGTGAACGGCCTTGGAGTGAGTGAACCGGTCATCCAGACACGGGGGAACAACCAAATCCTTGTAGAGCTGCCTGGCTTCCAAGATCCGGAACGAGCGGTTCGGGTGCTCCAGCGGACGGCCCTCTTGGAGATCATCGACACGCAAGGACAGTTCTTGCCAGTCGGTACTATTGTCAACACTACTGCCGGCCCGGCTAACGAAGCAGCAGCGACGCCCACACCAACGGAGACGACATCTGCAACAGCGACGACGGGTGCTACCCCCATAAGTGTCGCTTCAGCGGCTGGCGAGACTCCGGTAGCTACTCCGGAGGCAACTCCAACACCGACAGCGACACCCACACCGAGTGGACCGGTGTACGAGACGATTGTTACCGGTGCCGACCTCAAGGACGCCTATCCAACGACTGATCAGTTCGGCAATCTCGTCGTCGGCTTTGAGCTCAAACCCGAGGCAGCTGATCGATTCTATCAATACACCAGTACGCACATTGGTCAGCCGATGTCGATTGTGGTCGATAAGCAGGTGATCAACACCGCCACGATCCGAGATGCGATCCGCGACCGCGGCATTATCCAAGGGCTCAGTGCCCAGGAAGTGCGCGATCTCGCGCTGCAACTCAAATCAGGCGCGCTCGCTGTGCCACTGGAAGTCGTGCAGAGCCGGACAGTCGGTCCCACCCTCGGCCAGGACTCCATCCAAAAGAGCATCACTGCCGGGCTTGTCGGACTTAGTTTGGTCGCGCTTTTCATGATCCTCTACTATCGACTGCCCGGTTTCATCTCAGTTATCGCGCTCCTCCTCTACACGGCATATGTCTTCGCGCTCTTCAAGCTCATCCCGGTGGTGCTGACGCTGCCTGGGATCGCTGGCTTCATCCTCTCGATCGGCATGGCTGTCGACGCCAACGTCTTGATCTTCGCCCGTATCCGAGAAGAGCTCCGGCTTGGTCGACCGATCGCCCGTGCCATTGAGGAGGGCTTCAACCACGCGTGGCCATCCATTCGTGACTCCAACATCTCGACGATGATCTCTTGTATGATCCTCTTTTGGTTCGGCCGCTACGTGGGTGCGACGATTATCCAGGGCTTCGCGCTGACACTCTTCATCGGTGTTGCGGTTAGCATGTTTACCGCAATCGTCGTTACACGGACGCTGTTGCGCATCCTGCTCACTCGCCGCATCTTCCGTG
>DAOTWO010000066.1:0-9005 GCA_034435855.1 Thermomicrobium sp.
GGGCACTTGGCCTGGGCACAGCCATCAACGGATACCTCTCTGTGCAATGGTTCCTCGGGAACCCGATCGGGCATCGCCCGCTTCTCACACTTGGCGTCCTCCTGATGACGCTCGGCGCGCAGTTCTTCCTTACCGGACTGCTCGCCGAGCTCATCACCCACACCGCGCCCCGGCAGGACTACAGCGTGCGCCGCCATTTCCGGCACAACGACGATGAGCAGTGACATGACTCTCCTCGAACCCGTCTCCTGCGGGCTGTGCGGAGCTGACGACGCCGAGCCGCTCCGTTGGTTGGACGATCTTCGCTACGCGACCCTCCCCTCTCCCGTACAACTCGTCATTTACCGACGCTGGGGGTTCCGCTATCTGACACCGCAACCTCGACCCGGCACAGAAACTCGCTTCTACCCGAATGAGTACGACCCACATCGACGCCGCGGAATCACTGCCTGGGCACGTCGTTTTGCGCTCCGGCTCGAGATCCGGCGGCTCTGGCCGTATCTAGCCCCCCCACGGCGGATCCTCGAGATCGGCTGCGCGACGGGTGAACTCCTGCAACTCATCCGTGAGACAGGGAATCCGCGCGTCCTCGGTCTCGAACCCGATGCCGAAGCAGTCCATCTGGCGCGGGCGCGTGGGCTTGACGTGATTGAAGGGACACTCGACGACATCCTCATTCCAGGCCCGGCCTTCGACACGGTTCTCCTCCAACACGTTCTCGAACATCTGACGGAGCCGCAGCGTGCGTTAAGGAGGATCGCGGCGCTCCTCCGCCCCGGTGGAACTGTGATCGCTTGGCTCCCAAATGGCGACTCCTGGGCGGCTACTGTTTTGGGCCAGGCCTGGATGGGCTATGACCCTCCCAGACATCGAAGCGTCTTCACCCTCGAAACGCTGCACGGCGCATTTGCAGCGGCAGGCTTCACAATGGTCGATGAGTACCACGAGTGGCACGGGTTGGAATGGGCATGGGGCTTGCGGCTTCTTGCGCGGGCACGGGGATGGCGAAGAGCGGACCGTCTTCTCACTCGGCTGCATTTCGTGCTCATTCTCGCAACCACGCCCATCGGTATCATGGCGAGCCGAGCCCGCCGGTCGGGGCGCATCCGCATCATCGCTCGGAAGCAACTGGCCTAGCTGCAGGGTCGACTAGCCGGGAAGAGCTGCTCTCTGCTACACTACTTTGTGGGCGTAGGCCCTCGTAGCTCAAGGGATAGAGCGCTTGGCTTCGAACCAAGAGGTTGGGGGTTCGAATCCCTCCGAGGGTACGATCGAGCGAGCAGGATGGTCTCCTGCTCGCTCGTTGTTTCATGTGCCGCAGAAACGCCAGAGGAGCTGAGGAACAATGGAGGCCGTCGTCCTCTCAGTCGGCACTGAATTGGTTGATGGGCACTTAACAGATACCAATGCGACGTTCCTTGCCCAGGAACTCACTGCACTTGGCATCCCCGTACTCTGGAGCTGCCAAGTCGGCGACGACCTGGACCTTCTGGTACGCGTTCTGCGCCGGGCCTGGGACGATGCACGGATTATCGTCACCACCGGCGGTATCGGTCCGACCGAGGACGATCTCACTCGCGAAGCAATCGCCACGCTTCTCGACGAGCCGCTTGCCATCGATCCAGAGCTCGTCGAGCGTATCCGCTCCTTCTTTTTGGCTCGCGGGCTGCCAATGCCGGAACGCAATGTCAAGCAGGCGTACCGTATCCCTTCGTGTGAACCGCTTCCCAATCCGATTGGTACCGCACCCGGTTGGTTCGTGCGACGCGAGGGACGCATGATCGTCGCCATGCCTGGTGTCCCACGGGAGATGATGCGGATGTGGCGCGAGCAAGCAGTCCCCCGCTTGTTACCACAGCTCGGCGGTGGCGTGATTCGGTTCCGCACGCTCAAGACGATTGGCCTTGGTGAATCACTGGTCGAGGAACGATTGCGTGATCTGATCGAACGCAGCGTCCCGCGCCTTGCAACGTACGCAAAGGATGACGGCGTCCACGTACGCATTACCGCGCAGGCGAGTGACGTGGCTACGGCACTCGCTCTCCTGGACGATACCGAGCGAGAGGTGCGGGCACGCCTTGGTAATCACGTCTATGGCACGGACGAGACGACACTGGGCGCAGCAATTCTCACGCCGCTGGCGACAGTCGGCTGGACACTCGCGCTGGTCGAGCAGGGCAGTGCTGGACGTCTTGCTTCTCTCCTCGCTGAAGAGCCCCTCGCGACCACGCTCTTACGCCATGCGACCGTGCTCACCTCTATCCCGAACACGGGGGCAGCGCTTGTGGAAACAGCGTATGCCTTGGCCGAAGAGGTGCGGACTGCGACAAGCACAAACTGTTCTTTTGCGGTCGTGCTCCACATTGATTCCAGTGAACCGCTCGATCGGTCTCGTGGTGAGGCCGCCTTCGTCAGTATCACGCCGGTCACGACAAGGGACCGCACGCACGAGCTCATCGCCCATCCCTTGGAAATTCGCCGACGTGTCACGCTCTGGGCTGCGGAGTTCTTACGGCTATCACTCTTGGAGGCGACGCAACGGATTCTGGGATCGAGCGCCACGTGCGCCTAAGACCATAGTGGCGCCAGCGCCACCATAACCCGACTGGATACCCGATCTGCTTTGCAAGATCCCCGACTAGCCGCACAATTGGAATGAGAAACGCTGCCCGCATGACCCAGCTCATGGGAAACTCCGCTCTTCGTCGCCAGAGACGGCGATAGGGGCGCCGGAGATAGACTGCAGCACCGGCAATGGCAAGCGCGACGAGCGGCCAGCGTCGCACCCATGCGACGAGCGGCAGAAAGACGAGATAGGTCGCGTACCGCACAGCATGACGCGCTGTAAACAGCCCTGCTTTCCCATCGCCTCGCGCGTAGCGGAAGTACTGCACGGCAAAGGCATGGAGCGACGGGCGAGGTCGATAGAAAACGAGTGCCCGCGGCTCAAAGGTGAAGCGCGCACCTGCCCGAAGGAGCCGCAGATCAAAGACTACGTCCTCACAGTAGTCGAGCCACTCCGGATAGCGAATTCCTGCCAGGACGAGACTCCGGCGGAACGCCACCGAGCGACTGGATGGTAAGAAGCGAGCAGGATCGATCTCGTCGGCATCCGGCAACGTCGTCACGGCCAGAGCAAGCTCAGTCGGCGTCTGCGGGGCACCGCGGAAAAAACCACTTACCACATCTGGTGCAGTGTCGTGCGCAAATGGCGCGATCAAGCGCTCAAGCCAGTCCTCCGCCAGCACCACACCTCCGTCGGTCACCGCGACGATATCGCCCCGTGCCTCAGCGAGCGCCAAATTACGGCCATGGGCGATCGTCGAACCGGGCGCCTCTAGGATGCGCAGCGGAAGACGCTCCTGCCACGCACGCAAGACGTCGACCGTCGTATCGCTCGATCCCCCATCGACGACGATCACTTCGTCAGCCGGGCGAGTCTGCCGCTCCAGTGAAGCAAGCAATCCTGGCAAGGACTCAGCCTCATCCTTCACCGTGAGCACTACGCTGACGCGGAACTGGTTCCCAGCTTCCAGGTTCTTCACCTTCGAACGCACGCAGCAGTTCCTCCTGACGCGCGAACATCCGCGACCGATCCGGCTCACTCAGATCATCGTAGCCGATGAGATGAAGGAAGCCATGGAGGACGAGGAAGGCGATTTCGCGACCGACCGAATGACCGACCTCAGCGGCCTGCAGCGCCGCAGTCTCGGCCGACACGGCGATATCGCCCAAGTACGGCGGGTCACCTGGGAAGCTCAGCACATCGGTCGGCCCAGGGATGCCCTGGAAACGCTCGTGGAGTTCGGCGATCTCGTCGTCGCGACAGATCCAAACTCCAACTTCGCCAGCGACACCTTCTTGCTCGGCTGCATAGCGCAGCAAGCGCGCCAACCGCCGCACCGCCACCGGCCGGTTGAGTCCCTCGCTTAGGCGAATGCCGACCCGAAGCGATTTCCGCTTCATGCTTCAGCTGCCGCTCGCTCGTCGATCACCGGCGTGACAGGCTCGCGCGGTGGTTCAGGGTATTCGATCCGAGGATGGTAGACACCTTCGAGCATGGACAGGAAGACACGGCGGATCTCACTGACCTGCCGGAGCGTGAGGTCGGCCTCGTCGAGCTGACCATCTTCGAGCCGATCCCGGATGATCCGATCGACGATCTCTGCCAGACGATTGGAAACACACTGCGGATCTCCTGGCTCATAGAGTTTTCCAGCCTGCGCAGCCGCCCGCACGGCTGCCTCCACGCTGTCGGCGAGCAGCACGACCGCCGCTTCCTTCGACTGTGGACGCGGTCCTGGGTACCGGAAGTCCCGCTCATCGACCGGCAGCCCACGCTCCTGCGCCTTAACATAGAAATACTTAATTAAAGTTGTGCCATGGTGCTGCTGCACAATATCGACGATCGGCTTAGGCAGTCGCGCACGCTTCGCCAGTTTCACACCTTCGGTCACATGTTCCTTGATCAGCCGAGCACTCGTCTGAGGGTCAAGCGCCTCGTGGACGTTCATGCGGTTGGTCTGATTCTCGACGTAAAGCTCGGGATGGAGAACCTTGCCAATGTCGTGATAAAGGCAGGCGACACGAGCAAGGAGCGGATCAGCTCCCACCACTTCGGCCGCTGCCTCCGCCAGATTTCCCACGACGAGGCTGTGGTGATACGTCCCTGGTGCTTCGCGAGCCAATCGTGCCAAGAGTGGCTGGGTCGGATGCGCCAACTCAAGGAGCTGCAAATGAGTTGTAATCCCGAGGAGTCGCCCGAGCAGACTGAAAGAGAGGAAGCAGAGGCTCGCCGAAAGCACCCCATTGATCCCACTCTGCAGCACCACGTTCCCCGCCAGCGAGATATCAACTGGCTGTCGACCGAGCGCGAGTAAGCCCGCCAATGCGGTCGCTGCTGTCGATATTGCGACCGCGAGCCCACTCCAGAGGAACGTCATGGTTCGTTCAGCACGCCAGACAACTGCCGCTCCGGCGAGACTTCCAAATCCAGCGACGAGCGTCGTGACAAGCGAAAAGCCGTCGAGTATGCCGAGCGCCAACGCGAGGAACCAGCTCGCCAGCGTCGCAGTCCGGAAATCCAGCAAGACAGCGAGGAGCATCACCGTCCCAGCAACAGGAAAAGCATATCGGAGCTCCGGGACCGGAACGACTAAGCGGCCTGCCAACAGCGTGACCACGACCAAACCGACAATAAGCAAGAGTTGGCGCGACTGGCGTGTATGCTGGGTCGAGCGGTAGAGAGCGAGCACAAACGCCGCCGCCCACAACCCGAGCAGAGCCAGCAAACCAAGGAACTCCGGCCAAGACTGCCGTGGGGAGAGCAACCCAAAGAACTCGAGCTTCTCGAGCGCCTCGGGAGTCACTGGATCGCCATCACGCACGATCACCTGCCCCTCTTGCACGGTCACCATGATCGGCGCGACGGCTTGCGCCGCCGCTTCGCGGGCAGCGCGTGTCGCTTGCTCATCGACTCGGACGTTCGGCCGGACAAAGGACCGAACGAGGACAACGACCAACCGGCGTTCCACTGCATTTAAGGAGAGTGACACTCTTTCAGGTAACTGTTCCTTGACCTGAGCGACATTGTCAGAGCGGACTTCTTCCGCCAGCACTTCCGCCAAGACTCGGCGAGCCTCTGCTTCGATCCGCCCCCAACTCGCATCGGACAAGCTGACGAGCAGCTGCGCGTCCTCTGGGCTCAGCCCTTCGAGCGCGGCTTGCGCCTGCTGCGTCGCGGCAGCCAGGTCGGTACTTCGTTGGCTACGGATGTTCTCAAGCTGCGTTAAGACGCGGTTCAGTGCCTCGAGCTGAGCCGCTTCCACCGAGG
This sequence comes from Thermomicrobium sp., assembly GCA_034435855.1. Taxonomy (GTDB): domain Bacteria; phylum Chloroflexota; class Chloroflexia; order Thermomicrobiales; family Thermomicrobiaceae; genus Thermomicrobium. Next base: position 5,834 of record DAOTWO010000066.1, read on the forward strand.
GGTCACGCACAAGGACGACGTTCCGCGCGTCGTCGTAAGCCTCCTGCCGTGCTTGCTGCGTGAGAAGCTGCGACTCAAACGTTGCCGTGTAGGGAGCCTTGATCGTGCGGTCAGCAATCTGCCCTGGTCGGAGGTTGACGCCGCTTGCCTCCCAAGCTCCATACACGAGGGCGACTAACGGGAGCCACAGGGTCAACGCCACCGAGACCCAAAGCAACCACTCGCGTACCCGAGAAGGCCACATCCTCAGCGGAGACTGTGTGCGTTCTGCTAAGCGCTGGAAGAACGAACGCACTGCCGCTCGTCACCTCGCTCGTACGAGCAGCTCCGCCCGTGGCTCAGCGACCAGCAACCTCGGCAAGCGCCCGTTGCGCTGCTTCCGCAATCGCACGCCCCTCGGCACGCGGGCCCACTCGCTCGCGCAGCACCGGCATCACCCGTCCCATATCACGTGGACCAGTGGCACCGACCTCCTGAACCACGGCCCGCGCCAGTTCGAGAAGCTCTTCCGGCGAGAGTTGCTGCGGAAGATACGATTCGAGAACGCGGATCTGCGCTTCCTCACGCTCGACCAGGTCCTGTCTGCCTCCTTGGGCGAACTGCTCGATCGCTTCACGCCGCATCTTGATCTGGCGGCGAATCACTTCGATGATTTCGTCATCGGTCAAAGGACGACCCCGCTCGATCTCGCGGTTCTTGATCTCAGCACGGAGAAAGCGAATCACTTCGCGCTTCGTGACATCTCCCGATCGTACCGCGTCTTGGAGATCGGCGAGGAGCCGTTCGGCGAGTGCGCTCACACCTGCCCTCTCATCCAACCCAACGACTCTGCGACTCTCTGCCTACGCAGAGCGAGAGTCACATCGGTTAGGTTTCCGGCGGAGTATAGTGGAGCAACACGACCTCTGTCAAATCGCACGGTAAGCTGACGAACTCGTTCAGCAAGAGGGATCCCGCGTGGTTCTCCGTTCCCGCGTGTCAGTCGTCTGCTGCGCTCGTCGGCTTTGCCGAACTCGGAGCTCTGCGAGTCCATGACCGACAGACGAATCACAGGTTCGTCGTAGCAGTTCCCACTACCTAGCAGTTGTGCAGTGAACACCGATCCAGCGTCACAGGCAAACTACTCTTGCGGCTAACGCTGGACCGTCCAGGGAGCGTATCTGGGCTTGGAAATAGACGAAGACCGAGCGACATCTCATTTTCTGTGGCAACATCGAAGCACTTTCTACGAAACTGATGGGAGAGGGCGATTGGTATGCAATGGCTGCGCCGCACATTCTGGGGTCTCCTCCTCTTGAACGCGATCCTCTTACTGAGCGGAACGATCGACGCGGTGGTCGCGCTGAGTTTGGTTGCAGCGATCGAACTGGCGACGGTTGGGGTTGCGCTCATGCTCGGCTGGCAAGCTTTTCGACAGGCACGCAACACGAATGACCAGAGCAGATTGCTGACCATTCTCACCACATTGGTACCGCAACATATTGCCCGGTTCATCGTTCTGGAAATCTCTATGCTTTGGACGTTGGCACGATGGATTGGCCGGCGACTGCCGGATCCGAAACGCTCATTTTCGTATGCCAGGCGCTCCTTGTTCGGTGCCCTCACGGTTTTGGTGCTTTTGACTGCTCCCGCAGAGATCCTGCTTCTCCACCTACTCTTGCCCTGGGATTGGATCCGCTGGCTCGCGATCGGCCTCTCACTTTACGGGCTACTCTGGCTCGTGGCGTTGTGGGCTGCTGAGCGAGTATGGCCTCATCAAGTGGTAGGTGACGTGCTGGTTCTTCGTTGGCTTTTTCTTCACGAGATTCGGTTGCCGCTCGCGTCGATCCAACAGGTCATGATTGAGCCGGCTGCGCCACCAAAGGGACGTGATGGACTCATCCTCGACGACGAGCGTGCCTTCCTCGCCGTCGGCGGCCGCACAGACATCTCTCTCACTCTGACCCAACCAGCAGTCGGCCTCCGTTACCTGACCCCGACGAGGCCATTCCGATCGATCTGTGTGGCCATCGACGATCCCGAGCGCCTGCAGCGAGTGCTTTCCCAAACGCGCAGCGTGCCTCACACCAACTGAAGAACAAGAGAAACCCTCCGTGCTGTTCTCCGCATGGCGAACCTGGACAGCCATACCTGGGAACTGCTATACTCTGTGCGGTGCCGCGGCGCATTCGTCTAGCGGCCAAGGACACCGCCCTCTCAAGGCGGAGATCACGGGTTCGAATCCCGTATGCGCCACGTAAAGATGCCCCGCGTGAGCGGGGCGTTTCTATTCCATCACCTCGATCCGGTCGCCGAGGAGTAACGGTTGCTCTACCTCGTCACCGGCGTCATCGCTGAAGCGAAGCATCGTCCGCGGCCGGCCCCAGACAACAACCGTCACCCCCTCGCGTACGACGCTCGTATCGACCGGGATCCGGTACGTTGGAAACATCACAACGATCGCTCGCCACTCTTCAGGTCCCGATCCGAAATATACCTTGATTTGTACAAAAACCAACTCGTCCTGCTCTATCACTGTCCAGACCGTGCCGCGATAGCGCAATGGGACGTCTGAGTAGGCCGGAAGATCCCGATAGAGTTCTCGGACGTCAACGTCGTCGCGGTAGGCTGCTGGATCGGAGACTGGTGTCACCACCTCCGGCGGTCCGAACACCGAAAAGGTCCCACGGTCACTCCCCGGCAATGGGAAGGACAACGATTCGTCATGCTGCGGCGTTGGGCTTGCCGGGATACGCAGACTCACCGGACCACCTAGTGGTTGGGCAGCGAGGCAACCGGTGCAGACCACCGCGAGGATGAGGGAAACAGTAAACCGCACCGGGGCTCTCCTTTCGCTGCGAGATTCCGTCACCACGAGTGTACGCTACCCGACCTGGTTCTGCTTCCGGGAAAGGTCAGCGTCCTGCCTCTACGGCTCGTCCCAGTTAGGCTGGACGGCAGTGAGACGGTCACACGTAGCGCGCCGATGGGAGAATCTGGGATAGCAACACCGCTCTTCTTCCGGTTCTCAGGGCACGAGACATGCCAACTCACGAGGCACAAGAGATGTGCCCGTGCACCACGGGGCTCGAGGCCCCTGGTCAGCGCAATTCTCTCAATTCTGTCAACACTTAGCTCGTAGAACTGCTACAACCTCAAGGTGAGGACGCAGCCACACCGGCAGACAAGAGAC
>DAOTWO010000067.1:0-6081 GCA_034435855.1 Thermomicrobium sp.
GGCGCGGACGTGGAGTTCGTAAATAATGGCGTCCTTGTACCAGAGTGGATCGTCGGGAAGCTGTGGTACCGGTGTGGCTCGACGACGTTCGGCGACCTTGACCGCCATAAAAGCCCCTCACTCGTAGTATTCAAAATCGTGCTCCGACCGGATGCGTGGACGGACGGCGAAGATATGCGCCGGCATGCTGTGTGGGTCAAGTTCCACGTAGTTCCGTGGCCCATGCCAGATGTATCGCTCACCGCTTAAAAGATCGTGCATCTGGTAGGGCGTCTCCGGCGTGATCCCGAGGGCAGCCAGATCGAGTGTGACCCAGCCGGCATGTCGATGGTGTGGATCGAGATTGACCACGGTGACGATCGCGTTCTGCCCATCGCGACTGGTCTTGGAGTAGGCGATCAACGCATCGTTGTCGATCGGATGGAACCGTAGTGTCCAGTCCTGTTGGAGTGCTGGGTTTTCCCGTCGGATGCGGTTGACGCGGGCAATGACCGGCGCGATCGAGTGCGGTGAGTCGAGTTTCCAGTGCCGGATCTCATATTTTTCCGAATCCAGGTACTCTTCACTCCCCGGAGCAAGCGGCGTCGCTTCGCAGAGTTCGTACGGCGGCCCGTAGAGACCGTAGCTTGCCCCGAGCGTGGCAGCCAAGATCAGGCGGATGAGGAAGGCTGGTCGGCCGCCGGCCTGCAAGAACTCGGTCAGGATATCGGGAGTATTGGGCCAGAGATTGGGGCGGAAGAACTCACGCACCTCGGTCTGGGTGAGTTCGGTGAAGTAGGCCTCGAGCTCGCTCTTGGTGTTCCGCCAGGCGAAGTAGGTGTATGACTGGGTGAAGCCGAGTTTGGCCAGGTGATACATCACCTTGGGGCGGGTGAACGCCTCGGAGAGGAAGATCACCTCCGGGTAGTCTCGCTTAACTGTGTCGATTAGCCATTCCCAGAAGGCGAACGGCTTCGTGTGTGGGTTGTCGACCCGGAAGATACGGATACCTTGCTCGATCCAGAAATACACAATTCTGAGGAGTTCCAGCCACAGCTCCCGCCAGGCGGGTGACTCGAAATCGAAGGGATAGATGTCCTGATACTTCTTTGGCGGGTTCTCTGCATACTGGATGGTGCCATCGGGGCGACGGCGGAACCACTCAGGATGCTCGCGCACGTGCGGGTGGTCGGGCGAGCATTGGAAGGCAAGGTCGAGCGCGATTTCGATGCCGTAGTCGCGGGCGCGGGCCACGAACCGTCGGAAATCCTCGAGTGTGCCAAGCTGGGGATGAACGGCATCGTGCCCACCTTCCTCACTGCCGATTGCCCACGGACTGCCAGGATCATCCGGCCCGGCGACAAGACTATTGTTCTTCCCCTTCCGGTGGGTGCGACCGATCGGATGGATAGGCGGGAGGTACAGGACGTCGAAGCCGAGTTCGGCGATGTGTGGGAGCCACGCCTCGCAGTCCCGGAACGTTCCGTGCCGACCCGGTTCTGGGGAACAGGAGCGCGGGAACAGTTCATACCACGTGCTGAAGCGCGCGCGTTCACGGTCGACAACAACGCGCAGGACGCGCGGGTACTCAGCCATGAAGGGACGGGGATCGGCTCGTCGCATGCGCGCAGCGAGTTCTGGTGAGCGCGCAACAACGATCGCGTCCGGCCCCTGCCGCAGAGAGGTGGCCGCGTGTCGCAACCAGGCGGCATCGGCATCACTTGCCTGCGCTGCGGTCGCTTCAACGAGTTCGGCGCCGATCAGAAGGTCAACCGTGACGTCCTGCCCCGCATCGAGCCGCTTTTGCAGGTCACGCTGCCAGGTAGCAAAACGGTCAATCCAGGCAACAACTGTGTACTCCCAGACACCGAGCTCCGTCACGGTGAAACTTGCCCGCCAGCGGTCGTTGCTGAGGAAGGTCATCGGAACCTCGTGCCAGTCTTCCATCCCCGGGCCACGGTATCGGAGCATGGCGGCGAGTTCGTCGTGTCCGTCGGCGAAAATGTCTGCCTCGACGACGAGTTCGTCGCCGACAATCCGTTTGACCGGGAACCGTCCACAGTCGAGTTCGGGACTGACCCGCGCGATGATGACGCGTCGGCGTCCCTCGCTCGGCATCCGTGCGATCGCTTCGCTCGCTTGAGTACCCGGCGTGGTCACGCGTTCCCTCCGACTCCACCAATTCCCTTCGCCCGTTCACTCTACTAAACGCGGTACGCTTGCTGCTGGTGCGTGGCACCGGCAGGGTCAGAGCCAAGCGAGGAGTAGACCGACCGATGCAGGTAGCAGTGATCTCCGACACCCATGGGAACCTCCCGGCACTCGAGGCGGTGTTACAGGACATTGAGCGGCTGGGGCCGGATCTAGTGGTGATGGCGGGCGACTTCGCCTTTGGCGGGCCGTGGCCGGGCGAGTGTATCGATCTCGTCCGCAGCCGTGGGATTCCGGCAGTCCGCGGGAACACCGACGAATTCCTCGTGGAGGTCGCGACCGGTGGTACCCAGCCGGCGCAGGTTGATGACCCACGGCTGCGGCACCTTGAGAACCCGGCCATGGCGGAACGCTACCGGTGGTGTGCCGAGCAGCTCTCACGCGAGCAAGTGGAGTACCTCGCGTCGCTGCCCCTGCGCTACGCAGTACCAGCGCCGACCGGGGCGGTGCTTGTGGTGGTCCATGCGACGCCTTGGAGCGCACACCCAGTGGTGCCGCCAAACGCGCCGCGTGAGCAGCTTGAGGAACTGCTCGAGCGCTCCGGCGGGGCGGCGCTTGCCTATGGGCACATCCACCTGCAAGTGCGCTGGGAGCTCGACGGTCGACTGGTGGTCGCGGTCGGGAGTGTGGGGCTCCCGTTTGACGGTGACCAGCAGGCGGCCTACACGGTGCTGGAGTGGAACGGCGAGCGATGGGGCGTCACCTTTCGACGGGTTGCCTATCCGGTCGAGCAGACGATTGAGGCGCTCCGGAGCAGTGGGATGCCGGGAGCGGAGCTGCAGGTGCGGGTGCTGGAGACAGCCCGACCGCCTGGAACGTGAGCGACAGCGTGGTACGATTGCCGGGACTGCAAACGAGTGGTCGGAGTGCGGTCTGGTGCGGCAGCTGGTGATCGCGACGCTCCTCCTTGGAGCGGCTGTGCTCGAGGTCACGGTGCTCCCGCGCGTGACACCCTTTGGCCTGTTCCCGGATTTTGTGCTGGGGATCGTCCTCGTGGCGAGCGCATTCGAGGGGCTCGGTGCTGGCGTTGCCTGGGCGATTGCAGGGGGCGTACTCTTCGACCTGCTCACGGCGAGCCCGCTTGGTGCGCACGTCCTTGCCTTGCTGCCGGCGGTGTTTGCCGGCTCAGCTGCCCGGCGCAGCATGTATCGGAGTGCGCTTCTCCCGCTGATGGGACTTGTGGGTGGGCTGACGCTTGCCTATCGTTTCCTCCTTCTTCTGGTGCGATGGCCAGGCTCGATCGAGGCGTGGTTGGACGCGATGCTGACAGCGGTGTTGGTTGGTCTGCTCAACGTCATCGCGGTGCCCATTGTGTATGGGGTTCTTGCCGTGCTGGGGCGAGCGGGGGTGCGACGTGCGCACTAAAGTTTCCCGGCGTGGGCTGGATCTTCCCGCTCCCAAGTCGATCGTGCCACCAGAGACGCCGGAGTCGGGGCGTGACCAGCGTCTGACGCGGCGTGTGTTCCTGCTGCGCGGTGCGATGGTGCTCGGCTTTGGTGCCGTGCTGGCCAAGCTCGGTCTGATGCAGCTGCGCGAGCGGCCGCGGTACCAAGCGGCGGCTCAAGGCAGCATGGTGCGGTTTGAGCCATTACGTGCTCCACGCGGGCTGATCTTGGACCGCAACGGCGAAGTCCTGGCGCGGAACCGGCGGAGTTGGACCGTCTGGCTGGTTCCAGCTGAACTGCCGGATGATGAGGTGGAGCGCGAACGGATTCGCGAGCAGCTGACCACTGCGCTGGGGCTCGACGAGCTCCTGGTAGTGAATCGTCCAGCGCTTCCGCCGGGGAACGAACGGGCAGTACTGGACGAGCTAGCCGAAGTGCTCAACGTACCGGGAGCCGAAGTAGCGGGCAAGGTCTTCTCTGCGCCGAAAGACCAGCGGTATGTCGTCGTCCGGGAGAAGCTGCGACCCGAGGAGGCAGCCTCGCTGCGCGAGGCTGCGAAGCGGCTGCCGGGCGTCCACGTGCTGAACCGCTTCGATTATCTGGCAGCGGCGGCGGCAGGGAGTGCCGTGCCGGTGGCACTGGCGGAGGATGTTCCGCGCGAGCTCGCCTTGACGCTGGCGGCCAATCCGACGGCGCTCCCAGGTATCCGTGTGACGGACGACACGTTGGTGCGTGAATATCCGGGTGGACCAGACTTCTCACATATCCTTGGCTACGTGGGCCCGATCACCAAAGAAGAGTACGAAGCGGCAGGTGGCGACAGTCCGGCCAACCCCTACCGACCGGACGACCGCGTGGGGCGTGGTGGCGTCGAGCAGGCGATGGAGGAGGTGCTACGAGGGCAGCACGGCGGGCGCTGGGTCCAAGTGGATGCGCGCAACGTTGTTGTGGGCGAGGTGCCAGGGCGCCGACGTGACCCGGTACCTGGACTGACGGTAGTCCTAACGATCGATGCTGAATTGCAACGGGCCGTCACCCAGGCGCTCGCTGAGGGGATCCGCGAGGCTGACCGTGCAGCACGCGAGAAAGGGCGTGATCCGGTTGGCTCGGGTGTGGCCATTGTGCTCGATCCACGCTCGGGAGAACTCCTGGCGCTGGTGTCACTGCCAACCTACGACAATGCGCGGTTCGTGCGCGGCCTAACCCAGACCGAATACCAGGCGCTGTTGGATGATCCGTTTCACCCGCTCGTCAATTTTGCGATCAGTGGAGAATTCCCCCCAGGCTCGACGGTCAAGCCGCTCCTGGCGTGTGCTGCGCTCCAGGAAGGAGTGATCACCACGCAAACCACATATACCTGCCGTGGGTCGATCCGTGTGCCGACGGTCTGGGACGAGCAGGGTGGCAATACCTACGTGTGCTGGTTGGCGACCGGGCACGGCGAGGTCGACGTGCTCGATGGGATCGCGCAGTCGTGCAACGTCTTCTTCTACAACGTCGGGGCACCGGGGCAGACTCCGGAAGGCGGGACCGAACCGCTCCACTACTACATCCCTGGCGATCCAGAAAAGCACTATTTCGAGGGGCTCGGGATTGAGCGGATCGAGAAGTACTTGCGCGAGGTGTTCGGTTTTGGCCAAGCGACCGGCATTGAACTTGCTGGTGAGGCGGATGGGCTGGTACCGAATCCCCGTTGGCTCTTCCAGACGTTGCGGGAATACTGGTCGGTCGGGGATACTATAAACGTCTCCATCGGCCAGGGGCACCTGGCCTGTACGCCGTTGCAGTTGGCCTGCGCGTTGGCCGCGATCGCCAATGGAGGGACGTACTATCGACCACGGATCGTCAAGGAACTGCGCGACGCGGCCGGTCAGGTCGTGCGGCGGTTCGAGCCGGAAGCGGTTCGGCAATTGGCGATCGCCCCGGAGCATATCGAGACGGTCCGGCGCGGGATGCGCCGGACGGTCACCGATGGGACAGCGAAAGGGAAGTTCGTGCGGACGGGCGACGCTATCCCGATCGCGGGGAAGACAGGCACCGCCGAGTATGGCGAGGCGGAGGGCGGGCGGTACAAGAAGTCGCACGCCTGGTTTACCGCTTTTGCTCCCTACGACGATCCGGAAGTGCTTGTCCTCGTGCTGATCCGTGACGGCGGAGAGGGGGCGACCTTCGCTGTACCGGTGGCTGACCGAATCCTGGCGACCTATTTCGGACGCGCCGCGTGAGCGCGGGAGGTGAGAGGGGCAGCAATGTTGGATGGTCAACGAGCCGAGGCTGCGGTGCGTGTGCGCGGCACGCAAGACGGCGTGCGGCTCCTGCTGCCGCCAACTGTGCCGTTCGCCGCTGTCCTTGCCCAGGTCCGTGACCTCCTGGAGACACGTGCGGCGTTCTTCCGCGGGGCCGCACTGACGCTCGATTTCACCGAGCGCGAGCCGGTGCTGGACGAAATCGTGGCACTCCAGCAGGTGCTGGATGCACGCGGTGTGCGGGTGCAGGCGATCAGCGC
>DAOTWO010000068.1:0-1826 GCA_034435855.1 Thermomicrobium sp.
CTTGAATGTCCGCCAGCGCTTCTTCGGCAGCCTCCCGAGTGGCAAGAAGAATATGTGCGGCATGAACCTGCTCGCCACGCAAGGGAATCTTTTCCTCCAGCGCACGCTGAATTTTTTCACGTGCTAGCATTGGCCGAACCACGAGGCGCTGGAAGTCTGCTAAGGAGAGCCCAGCCTCCTTGAGCACGTTGCGCTGATATTCCCCCATGACGGCCGTGGCGGTCGCTCTCGCCTCCTCCGGTGGAACCGTTGGTGTCGCCGTCGGAGTAATGAGCGGAGTCGGCGTTAGGGTGGGCGTTGGTGTTGGGGTCTTTTCGGGTTTCGGTGTAGGCGTTGGAGCAGGAGTGGGCGTCACTGCAGCAGTCGCTGTGGCCCAAGCGGCGGCAGTCGGGTCAACACCCAAGGTCGGCGTCGGGGTGAGAATCGGAACACTACTGAAAAGACTCAGCGTGTATTCCCCAACTTCCTGCGGGTCGAGCGAAAGGCCGAGTTGTCCCATCCGCTGGATGGTGATCAGGTCGTCGACCATGCGTTCAACCGTCGCCTGATTGATCGGATCGCGTTCGACGGTCGGGAGTTGCTGTCGTGCCTGATCAGCCAACTGCTGGTACTGCACACTCTGCTGTCCGGTGGTGAGGTTTGCGAGTTGCTGATACTGGGAGATCTGGTTAAGCAGTTCGAGCTTACGCACCTTCCAATAATCACCACGGGTGATTGATTCACCATTGACTTCAACGACTACTTGGCGGGGCAGGTACCAGTACTGGTAAACTGCACCGCCCCCGAGGAGCGCCGCCACAAGCGCAAGTACAACAGCAACTCCGACGAGTGCAGCTCGCTCCTGCACCCGCTCTCGCTCACGCCGTGGCACACGGCGGCGCCGAACACTCGGTGTCGTCTCACGTCGACGACCGGGCAGCCACCGCCAAATCGACTCCTGCATTTAGCACCTCGCCAGCGCGTGTCCCAACTCCCCAACCTTGGCGCAGCCGTTTGTCCAGCTTAGCGCTCCGGGACAAACGGTAGGAGGGCGAGATGCCGTGCCCGTTTGATCGCACGAGCCAGCTGGCGCTGATGCTTTGCACACGTCCCGGTCGATCGCCGGGGCTCAATCTTCGCCTGAGGCGAGAGAAACCGTCGCAGACGACCAAAGTCCTTGTAATCGATCTTCTTGATTCCATCCATACAAAAGGCACAAACCTTCTTCCGCGGGTAATACCGTGTGGTCGCCTGGCGGCTTGGCCGCGCTGCAGCCGCCGTTGTTTCAGGAGATTCTGCTGTTGCCTCGTCATCAGGCACAGGTGTTGTCTCCAGTTCGTCCATCATCGCTTTCCCCACTCCTCACGTTTGATCTCAGAATGGCACCTGGTCGCTCCACGAATCATCGTCGAACGGCGATAGCTCTGGAGGAATGTCCGGAACCACTGACTCCTCTTCAGCTGCAAGCGGTGCAGCCGCAGGGACAGCATCAGCCGGCCGTGGGCTGAGCAGTAACACCTCACGGGCGATCACTTCCACCGCGGTGCGCTCCGAACCGTCGTTCCCGGTATACCGCCGTACACGGAGGCGGCCTGCGACATAGACCTTTGCCCCCTTGCGGATGTATTGATCCGCAAATTCAGCGAGACGATTCCAGCAGACGACCGTGAACCAGTCAGTCTCTTCGACCGCCTGGCCACCCTCTGCACCGCGACGGATCGAGTTCACTGCGACGCGAAACTGCGTGACCGGAGCCCCAGATGGTGTGTAGCGCATCTCGGGGTCGCGGCCAACATTCCCAATGAGTTCGATCCTATTGAGACCGCGCGACATTGCTCATCCTCCGG
>DAOTWO010000069.1:0-2685 GCA_034435855.1 Thermomicrobium sp.
GGAATGGATGGAGTTTTGCCGAGCGTCGTGGCAGGACTCGTGGACGTTCCCGTGATCGGCTTACCAACGCCCACCGGCTACGGTTTTGGCGGTGGTGGAGTAGCAGCGCTGCAGAGTATGCTGCAGACCTGCGCTCCCGGCCTCGTCGTCGTCAATATTGACAACGGAGTCGGCGCTGCCGCAGCTGCCGCCAAGATCGCCAACCGCTGCGCTGCACTACGGCGTCAGTCTGAATCTGCTCTGATTGACTCGGCCAACACCTGAAGGCGCTGCGCAAGCTCGCGATAGAATCGCGCCTCTAGAGCTCGCCAGCGTCCCGTCCCGCGGTCCTCCGCCAAGAACTCGTTGAGGAGCGCCGAAATCAAGAGATGACAGCGGTGTCGGACACGCACCTCCCACGACCGCGCTGCCTGCTCCTCACGGTGCTGCTCCGGTATCCCTGCAGCGGCGCGTCGGTCACGGAGCTCAATCAGAGCCTCTGCAATCTCAGTCACCCCTTCGCCTGCGGAAGCGATTGCTCGGAGAATTGGAGGAGCAGACTCTGGGGACTCGGCGATGAGTCGGTAATACGCCGAGAGATCACGGACCACATCTTCGGCTCCCGGTCGGTCAGCCTTATTGACGACCACGAGGTCAGCCAACTCCAGGACGCCGGCCTTAAGTGTCTGGATACTGTCTCCCAACCCAGGAACGAGGACAAGGAGAACGACATCCGCAACCTGAACAAGCGGAGAAGCTTCCTGACCGGCGCCGACCGATTCCAGGAAGATGAAATCGAAACCGTATGCATCGAGCAGCGCGAGTAAGGCCGGTAGCTGTGGAGTACCCGCTCCGTAGGGATCACGCGCCGCCAAAGAACGAACGAAGACCCGAGGGTGATGCGCCGACTCTAACATCCGGATACGATCGCCCAGGATCGCGCCACCAGACCGCGGACTGATCGGATCAAAAGCCAGGATCGCGACAGTCGCATCGCGGCGCGTCATTTCACCCGCGAGCGCTCCCAGAAGGGTACTCTTCCCAGCCCCTGGCGGACCGGCGACAGCCACGACCAGCGCTTGTCGCGATCGCTCGATATCGAGGTCATGCCCGAGTTCGGGATTCCGCTCCAGCAACGAGATCGCGCGAGCAAGTGCTGACCGATCTCGCAAACGTACACGCTCGAGCAGGGTGTCCCACTGCGCAACCATCGCCGATTTACCCGTTGGGCACGACGTCTGGAACATGCGATTCGATGTACCGCACAATCTCAGCCAGCGACGTTCCCGGACCAAAGACTTCCGCCACTCCTTGCGCTTTCAGAAAGGGGATGTCGTCCTGAGGGATAATGCCACCGACAAGTATCAGTGCCTCACCCTTTCCGTGTTCGCGCAACGCGCGGATCACTTCTGGCACAAGCTGGTTGTGGGCACCAGACAAGATGCTTAACCCCACCACGTCGACATCTTCATCGACAGCGGTCTGCGAGATCGACTCGGGCGTCTGGAATAAACCCGTGTAAATGACTTCCATTCCTGCATCCCGAAGTGCACGGGCGAGTACCTTTGCCCCGCGATCATGTCCGTCCAAACCAGGCTTGGCAATGAGAACGCGAATCGGTCGGCGACGCATCGTCCAAAGCCTCCTTGTCAGTAGTGCAGGCCTCGACGTAGTGGTTCATGTTCCCGAACTTTGATTGTTTGCATCAGCGTGACGCTATCCGCTGCATCGTGCAGGGCTGGACTCGCCGCACGTCCAGTCAACACGATATCGGTCCAGGGAGCAGCCCGTTCGACGAGCTCCAGAATCGCCTTATCCTCTACCATACCTTCGTCGACCAGTGTTAGCAGGCCATCCAGAATGAGAATATTGGTGACCCGGCGCAGCACGTGGTCACGGGCCTCACGGAGTGCCGCCTGCAACCGTTCCGGCGAGATAGCCGGACCGCGGAATTCTTCCGGACGCGTGCGCACGTCGATCATCCCGTATTGGGAGAGTGTGACGCCTGTGAGGAACGAGACGGCGGCAACCTCACCGCGCTCACGTCCGGTCTTGAGAAACTCGATGATATGCACGCGCAAACCATGTCCGGCACCGCGCAACGCGATGCCGAGCGCAGCATCCGAAGTGCGACGCTCGTCCCCGACTAAAAGCATCATGTATCCGCGCCCATTCTGCCCTGGCTCCGCACCCATTGCGTTCCCCCGTTTCTCGATTCCACTTCCTCGTATCCGACCGGAAGGAAGAACCCATCCACGGGTCGGGCGAATACGAGGTCTTGGCAACCGACTGTTTTGCTACCACCAAATTGCAGCAGCGATGCTACCTCTCTGTCGTTGTGTCCGCGTCTCGTACCAGCCTCAGGCTGCCAAGTGCGAGACGCCCTGCGGCAATTGTCGCTTTCACATCGTTCAGTCAGCAAGCGAGCACTCGTCGAGACGAATACGGAGTCCGTTGAACCGATTCATCGCAGCGGTCAATCCTTCACGATGCCAAACGAGCACAGCCTGTGCTGCAACGAGCGTAACACGCTCAGCGAGCGGCCGTTCTGCTGCAGTAAATGGACTCAAGACATAGGAGCGGCCCTCGTCTTTGACCGCTGGACGCCCAATACCGACACGAAGCCGTGCAAACCGGTCGCTCCCAAGCTCACTGATCACCGACTCGACGCCATGATGACCTGCCGCGCTTCCGCCTTGTCGTAAT
>DAOTWO010000070.1:0-19177 GCA_034435855.1 Thermomicrobium sp.
TCGTCTCGCGGGTGGCATTGATCCCAGTGATCGCGGCACTTGCCTATGAGCTTATTCGGCTCGGTGCGCGGTGGTTTCATCTGCCGGTGGTGCGTCTTGTGCTGTGGCCCAGCTTGGCATTGCAGCGGCTGACCACACGCGAGCCGGACGACACGATGTTGGAGACAGCCGTGGTGGCGCTGCATCGCGTTCTCGTAGCGGAAGGGCATAACGTCGCGGCGCCTGAGCTGCGCACGACGGTTGTGGATGTGGATGACACTGGAGAGGAACGCATCGCTGTTGTCACCCTCGGGAAAGAGGGAGGGGAATGAGCGGAGGGACGAAGCTTTGGGGTGGGCGCTTCCAGAAGCCGACCCATGAGCTGGTCGACCAGCTGAACGCGTCGCTTCCCTTCGATCGTCGCTTAGCAAGGCACGATATCCTTGGATCGCTCGCTCACGTGACGATGCTGGCGCGGCAAGGGATTGTGCCCCTGGAGGATGCTCGGGCGATTGCACAGGGGCTCCGCGTAATCCTCCAGGAGATCCAAGAGGAACGCTTTGTGTTCCGCCTGGCCGACGAAGATATCCATCTCAGTGTCGAGCGCCGACTGCGCGAGCTCATCGGCCCAGCGGCTGGGCGTCTCCATACGGCCCGCAGTCGCAATGATCAGGTGGCACTAGACTTCCGGCTCTGGATGCGTGAGGCCATTCTCGAGGTCGGTGAGGGGATTGTCGAGACCAGTCAAGCTCTGCTCGACCTGGCTAACGAACACCACGACGTGGTGCTTCCAGGATATACGCACCTCCAGCGTGCCCAGCCGCTTCTCCTCGCTCATCACCTGCACGCCTACGTCGCGATGCTGGCGCGCGACCTGGCTCGGTTGCAGGAGCTTTATCGGCGTGTCAACCGCTCACCACTTGGCTCGGGAGCGCTGGCCGGTGTCCCGTACCCGATCGATCGTGCGTTCGTGGCTGAGCTCTTGGCGATGGACGGTATCCTCGAGAACAGCATTGATGCCGTTTCTGACCGGGACTTCGCGCTCGAGTTCCTCGCTGACCTCGCCATTGTCATGGCGCATCTCTCGCGACTCGCTGAGGAGCTGGTGCTCTGGTCAAGCAGCGAGTTCGGCTTTATCGAGTTCGACGACGCGTTCGCAACCGGCTCATCGATCATGCCGCAGAAGAAGAATCCAGATGTCGCAGAGCTCTTGCGCGGCAAGAGTGGTCGTGTCTTCGGGCATCTCATCGGCCTTCTCACAGTCGTGAAAGGCTTGCCCCTCGCCTACAACAAGGATCTCCAAGAGGACAAAGAAGGTGTCTTTGACGCTTTGGACACAGTTGCCCTGCTCCTCCGCGTGCTCCCACCGATGCTCCGCACGCTCCGCATCGACCACGAGCGAATGCACACGGCGGCAGAGCAAGGGTTCACGTTGGCGACAGATGTCGCCGACGCGCTCGTGCGCGCCGGTGTGCCGTTCCGCGAAGCTCACGAGGCGGTTGGCCGACTGGTCGCTTACTGCATTGCAGAAGGGAAGACGTTTGGTGAGCTGGCCGCCGACGAGCTCGCCCGCTTCCACCCACGCCTCGCCGAGGTTGTCTTCCCCCGCACGGTCTGGGATGCCGTCCGAGCGCGAGAGCATCCAGGAGGCACCGGGCCAGAGCATGTTGCCAGGGCACTAGAAGCGAGTCGCAGCGAACTCGAGCGCACAGCTCGGTGGCTCCAGCAGGAGCGGCAGCGGATTGATGAGGCGTTCGCGCGTTTGTTGAGCGAGGAATTCCCGTGACCAGCGTTGAGCCAGATGCCCGGCTCTCCGCAGAATCGCATCCGATCGACGTCGAGCCAGTGCGTACACCGGAAGAACTCGAGCTGGTGTACCAGATTCGGCGGGAGGTGTTCGACCAAGAGCAACACCTGACGACCTGGGTACGAGACTTCCCGGAAGACGAGCACAGTCTGAACGTGCTTGCCTGGATCGACGGCCAGGCGGTTGGCACCGGGCGGGTATCACTCTGGGGTGACGAAGCGCAGATTGCCTGGGTCGCGGTGCGTAAGCCCTACCGTGGTCAGGGGGTCGGGCGTGCAGTGATGCACTCTCTCATTCGGTGGGCCCGCGAGCATGGAGCGCGTATCGTCACCCTCAACGCACAGACACACGCACTCGGTTTCTATCAGAAACTTGGTTTCCGCCCAATCGGGCGACCCTTCTACATGGCGCATATCGAGCATCAGCTTATGGAACTGGAGCTCCGGCCACGGGAGGCGGAAGGAGGCGTGGCATGACAACGGCACGACAGCCGATTCTCCTCCAGAAGAAGCCCGACTGGTTCCGGGTGCGTCGCGAGCACGGGCCGAACTACGTCGAACTGCGCCGTCTTGTTCTCCAGGAGGGGCTCCATACCGTCTGCCAGGAGGCGCGGTGCCCGAACATCTATGAGTGCTGGAATCAGCGGACCGCCACATTCATGATCTTGGGCGACCGCTGCACGCGAGCTTGTCGCTTCTGTAATGTCCGCTGGGGGCGCACAGGTACGGTCGATTGGGACGAACCGCGTCGAGTGGCCGAAGCAGTCGAACGACTTGGGTTGGACTTCGCTGTGATCACCTCTGTCAACCGGGATGATCTCCCAGACGGGGGAGCAGCGATCTTCGCCGCGACAGTCCGAGAGATCCGTGCGCGTCTTCCGTCCTGTGGGATTGAGGTCCTGATTCCGGATTTTCAGGGGAACTGGGAGGCACTCCGTACGGTGGTCGAGGCACAACCGGAAGTGATCGCGCACAACGTGGAGACGGTTCCACGCCTCTTCCGGCGTATCCAGCCGTGGGACGACTACGGCCGCAGCCTCGAACTCTTTCGGCAGGTCCGGGCGATGGATCCGGACCTTGCGTTGAAATCGGGCGTGATCGTAGGGATGGGGGAAACCTGGGACGAGCTTGTCTCCGTTCTGCAGGACTTGCGCGAGGTTGGTGTCGAGATCCTGACCATCGGCCAGTATCTCCCGCCAACGCCACGTCACTACCCACTGCATCGCTATTACACGCTCGAGGAGTTTGAGGAGCTGCGCCGCATCGGTGAGGAAGAACTGGGTTATGTCTACGTCGAGGCCGGCCCGCTCGTTCGTTCGTCCTATCATGCAAAAGACCAGTACGAGCGGTACCGAGCACGCCGGCTTCAGCAGGGGGTGAGGGACAGTGCCGAGTGAGCCAGTGATTGCGCTGCGCCTCGGGCAAGTCGACTACCGCGCCGCGTGGGAACTCCAACGGTCGCTCGCTCGCGCTCGTCGGCTCGATGAAATACCCGATGTTGTGCTCGTGCTCGAGCACCCGCCAACGTTCACGACGGGGCGGCGCGGCGGTACCCATCACCTCCGGATCCCGCTCGACTGGCTTGTGGCGCGCGGCATTCCGTACTATGTGACTGACCGCGGTGGGGACGTGACATACCATGGACCGGGGCAGCTTGTCGCCTATGTCATCCTTCGCCTGGGCGAGGGACAACGCCGGGTGCGCCGCTTCGTGGAGCAACTGGAGGGAACGATCCTCGACGTGCTGGCGACTTACGGGATCCAGGGAGTACTCGACCCGGCGCATCCGGGTGTCTGGGTTGGTCACGAGAAGGTTGCTGCCATCGGGATCGCGATCCATCACGGCGTCACCTATCACGGGTTCGCCTTCAACGTCACGACCGACCTCGAACCATTTGGGTGGATCGTGCCTTGTGGGATTCCCGACCGAGGGGTGACTTCGCTGACGCGACTTCTTGGGTACCGGGTCGAACTCGACGAGGTTCTCCACCACTGGTTGGCCGCCTTTGCGCGCCGTTTCCAGCGCGAGGTCTGGCTCGATCCAGAGCCGGTCGACTCACTCGCGGCGGTACGCCCCCGGCTCATGTGCCGACGGGGGGTAACAGTCCAATCATGAGCGACTGCTCGATGATGTCGCGGCGAGCGAGAGCTTCGGCCGCTGCGATAGACCAGCGCAGCGGATGGTCGGGGTAGAGCTTCTCCAGCATCTCGCGGACTTGTCGCATCAAGTCGAGCGTCTTGTTAAAGGTCAGCACGAGATCGCCCTCGCTGAGTTCAATCAGCTCGATAAGTTCCGCCATCGTGGCGCCGTTGCACCACGCGCGCATTGCGCCGTAGAACCCTTCGTGGTGACCGGTCGAGAGCGCAAGACCATTGCGCCGCTCGATCTCGAAGACCTCCTGCTCTAAACTCTCCAGGCGGCGTCGGAGGAGCACAAGCTTCGTGGGTAGCGTGAAGTGATTGGCGAAGCGTGCCTCTCGGTCGAAGGCGAACCAGGAGAAGACCTCAGCGACATCCGGAGGGTCGAGCCCCTTGAAGAAGTCTCGGTCGATCATCTCACAGAGAATCAGTCCGTTGGTGTCAAAGATGTCCGCCAAGGTATCAGCCTTATTGGTCGGATACCCTCGGTGCAAATAGCCGAAATACTCAAGCACATTCCGGATACCACGCAGGAGCTCGCGGATACGCCGCTCCTCGGCAGCGATCTCGCGCCCCAGTTGGGTTTCTCGTTCCGCGCGCTCCTGCTCGAGCCGGGCAATGCGTTGGAGGTTACGCTGATGTTCCTTGCGCCGGTGGCAAGCGTGGCAAGGATGCTGGAAGCGCTGCTGCGTCAACTCGTGGACCGCTTGGCGGACAGCGCTGAGCCGTTCTTCAAGCCGACGCCGCTCTGGTGCCATCCGCTCCTCGAGCTGGCGACGGTACTCGGCGAGCATGGCGTCGAGATTGGGGAGCTCTCGCTGATCGACGGCGTGCCAAATCGCCGCGAGCGCTTCATCCCTCACCATTCCACGCACGTCGCTGACTGGCTCGGACAGCTGGGCGAGCGCCTCCGGTACTGGTACCGGTTCGACATCGTGCGGGACATAGTCGATCTGCCGATATTCGGTCAGGAGCTCGGCCGCACCCTCGCGTGTGAGGACGAGCGCGATCCCGCCGTAGGGGAGCCGGTTCAGGAACAGCACCCAGCCCCGCTCGCGGGTATGCAACGGTGTCCCCGGAGCCATTTCGCGGATCAAGCGCCGAAGTACGGGGCGAGCAGGAACCGCCCAGGGGCGATCGTCGAGGTCGGCCACCAGTTGCGCTAGATCGTGCTCAAGATGCCGTTCCTGACTCTTGGCGTGGTTGAGCTGGGCGACGACGTTGCGATAGTCATACAGGAGTTCGTCTCCATCAAGACCAATGAGGCATCCGCGCGGAATCGCCTCGATTTCTCGACCGATTTCCAGGATTTCTTCCTCAAGCATGCGGACGCGCTGCGCCGCCTGGTACTGCGCAAGACTCTCCTGGAAGAGCTGGCGGACGCGGTCGCCGCGGGGTGGATCCCAGAGGTTGAGTACCGTGTTGTAACGAATGGTGAACGCGGAACGAACCGGCTCGAGCTCCCCAGTCGCAACGGCCAGTACTTCCTTGAAGGTGATCCAGGGGCTGTACGGGACGACGATATTGCCGCGTTCGTCGATACCGCGGCGACCCGCCCGGCCGGCCATCTGCTGGAACTCATTGGGGGTCAAGAGACGCCGTCGGCGGCCGTCCCATTTGGTCATGCGGCCGATAACGACGGTCCGTGCCGGCATGTTGACTCCGAGTGCCAGTGTTTCGGTCGCGAAGACGACCTTCATTAACCCTTCAGTGAAGAGCACCTCCACCAGTTGCTTCAGCACCGGGAGTAACCCGGCATGGTGGAAGCCGATCCCTTTGTTCGCGAGCTGGACGATTGTCTGTACTTGCCCAAGTTCGCGGTCTTCCGGGCGGAGACTGGCCAGAAAAGACTCGACGACCTGGGCGATCCGTTGTCGGGTCGCACGATCCCGCACCAGGTTCACACGCATCATCGCCAGGCGCGTCGCGTAATCCTCACAGTCACGGCGGTTAAACAGGAAGTAAATGGCCGGCAGCATGTCCTCAGCTGCAAGGGCTTGGATAATCTCCCAGGGCGGTGGCTCGGCCTCTTCAGCCTCACGCCGACGCTCAGCAGTGAGGCCGCCCCGGCCCATGAGCGCACGGATCTCTCCGCCGACGTTTGAGTAGTCTGCGACTTGCCGGCCGTGGTGATCGATGACGAGGCGGAGCTTCTTATCGTAGAAGTACCAGAGGGCGAGCGGCACCGCTCGCTCCGTGTGGACAATCAGTTCGATTGGCCGATGCGTGCGGCTGATCCAGTCGGCGATCTCTTGGGCATTGGAAACGGTCGCCGAAAGGCAAATCAGTTGGATGTGCTCCGGGCAGAGGATGATCGATTCTTCCCAGGTCGTACCGCGCTCGGGATCGGCGAGATAGTGAATTTCGTCGAAGATGACACACTCGACGCTATCCAGCTCCCACGGAGTCTGGAGCAGCATGTTGCGCAGGACCTCAGTGGTCATGACCAGGATCGGCGCACGCGGGTTCTCAGTCACGTCGCCGGTCAAAAGACCGACGTTCTCCCCGTAGATTGCTCGGAGATCGCGGAACTTCTGGTTGCTCAGTGCCTTGATCGGTGTGGTGTACATCACCCGCGCACCGCGCCGGAACGTCTCATAGACCCCGAACTCCGCAACGACGGTCTTTCCAGTCCCGGTCGGTGCGGCGACCATGACGGATCGCCCCTCCAGAAAAGCGAGCATCGCCTGCAGCTGGAAGGGATCGAATTGAAACGGATAGAACGTCGAGAACTGTTCGATGCTCTCAGGCAGTGAAACGGTTTCTGCCATCGTCACGATCCGAGAACCGGATGTTGGACGGTTCCACATCTGCATCAGTATATCAGGCTCTCCGCTCTGTTCGGTCGCAGCAGCACGCGCATTGCGCGGTCGGTAGAATCGCGTGGGGGGCTCTGTGCGCGTTGGACTCTTAGCTTCGTTGCTAAGTCGCCAAGCGACCTACCGGCGTGCCGGCGTCAGCCGGTACATCGAGGCGTTGCTTCAGTATCTCCCAGCGGTCGCACCCGATCTCGAAATGATCGCCTACACCTCGCGCACAGTCTGGCGTGCTGCGCGCGCGGAGTTCCCGCCTGCCGTCGCGTGGCGTGTCACACACTGGCCGACCGATCGGCCAGCTGTGCGTATCGCTTGGGAACAGCTGGTCGGACCGTGGGCGACGCGTGACTGTACCGTGATCCACGGCCCTGTGAATGTGTTGCCACTGGCGCTTGCGCGACCCGGCGTGGTGACGGTGCATGATCTTGCCTTCGTGTATTTTCCGGAGCATTATCCGGCCGCGAAGCGCTGGTATCTCCGGTTGCTAACAGGGCTCAGTGTCCGACGCGCCCGGCGGGTGATCGCGGTTTCGGAGACGACGCGGCGTGATGTTGTACGGACGTACGGGATTGCTCCGGAACGGATATCGACGATCCCAAACGGCATCGACGCGGACTGGCGGCGCGTCGACGATGTGGAACTCGAGCGCTGGCGCCGCCAGCAGGGATTACCGGAGCGATTCCTTCTGTTCGTCGGGACGGTGCAGCCGCGCAAGAACCTGACGACGCTCCTGGAGGCATTCGCACGGCTCGGACCGGAGTTCCCTTGGCCGCTGTTCGTCGTTGGCGCAGCCGGCTGGCTGGACAGCCCGATCTATCGGCGCGTCGAAGATCTCGGACTTGCCCGACGTGTCCGGTTCACCGGCTACGTGCCACCTGAGGAACTCCGCTATTGGTACAGCGCGGCGACGATCTTCATTTATCCATCGCTCTATGAGGGGTTCGGCCTGCCGCTGCTTGAGGCGATGGCGTGTGAGACACCAGTCATCACGTCGAACTGTTCGGCACTTCCCGAAGTCGCTGGTGATGCGGCAGTTCTGGTCGAGCCGACTGATCCCCTGGCCATCGCAGCGGCGATCCAATCGCTCGTGATGGATGAAGAGCGTCGCCGAATGCTTGCGCAGGCGGGGCGGGAGCGCGCACGGCAGTTCACGTGGGAGCGAACAGCACGGGAGACTGCCGCGGTCTACCGTGCCCTCAGTGAGCAGCGGTCGGGAGGGCGAGGAGGAGAAGCTGTATGACAAGTGGTGGCCGCTCGCTGCGGGAGGTCGGAGAGGAGACACTGATCGAACAGATTGCCCGGCTCGTGAGTGACCAATGTTCGCGGGTACGGATCGGGATTGGTGACGACGCTGCAGTCTGGCAGCCACGCCCAGGTCACGAACTGGTGATAACCACAGACACGCTGATCGAGCGCGTCCACTTTCGGCTGGAATGGACAGACTGGGCCGCGCTCGGCCACAAGGCACTGGCAGTCAACCTGAGTGACATCGCGGCGATGGGAGCGCAACCACGTCTGGCAGTGGTGGATCTCGCGCTCCGTGGGATCGAACGGGATCGCGATGTGTTCGACTTCTATCGCGGCGCTCGTGAACTTGCTCGTCGGTTTGGTGTGGTGATTGTGGGTGGTGATACGACGCGGTCGCCGCTTGGCGTTGCGATCTCGGTCACGTTGATTGGGGAAGCACCCCGTGACGGTCGGCCGCTCTTGCGGCGCGATGCAGCGCGTCCCGGCGATCTCATTGGAGTCACCGGACCGCTCGGTCTGGCGGCTGCTGGGCTTCGGGTCCTCGAACGTGGGCTCAAGACCCTCGATGGGAACCCGATCATGCAGGAACGTTACCATCGTCCGCAGCCGCGGGTGCGTGAAGGACTGCTCCTGCGGCGTTGTGGCGTTCGTGCGGCGATGGACATTAGCGATGGTCTCCTGGGAGACTTGCAGAAACTCTGCCGGGCGAGCGGAGTCTCGGCCATCGTCGATCTCTTGCGTGTGCCGGTGCCGCACGCGGTGAAATGGGCCTTCCCGGATTGGGAAGATGTGGCGCTCCGCGGTGGTGACGACTACGAGTTGCTCTTCAGCGCGCCACCAACGGTCTTCGCGCGTGTGGCCCGCACGTTCACCCGGATCGGCTTGTTGCCACCCCGGGTTATCGGCGAACTCGTCGAGGCTGGAGCTGCCGGACCAACCGTCCAGCTGCGTGACGCAGCCGGGCGTCTTCGCCCGGCCGATGCGCGTGGCTTTGATCATTTCCGAGCATCCTGATCGCAAGGTGTGTTAGCATCCGGTCGGGCCGCTGCTGAGAAAGGAGGGAGCCGGGTGAACGCGGCGCAGCTGGAGCTCTGTTTCCTGTCCGCCACTGAACTCTTGGAGCAGTATCGTCGGCGTGCGCTCTCGCCAGTCGAGGTCGTCGATGCAGTGCTCGAGCAAATCGAGCGGCTCGATCCCGCGGTGCGGGCGTTTCTCACGGTCACAGCGGAGCAGGCGCGACGGCAGGCGATCGAGGCGGAGTACGCGTATGCGCATGGCGACCGGAGACCTCTCCTTGGGGTACCGGTCTCCATCAAGGACGTGACCCCAGTGGCCGGGGTCCGTTGGACCAGCGGCTCCTTGCTCTGGAAAGACCGCATCGCCGAGGAAGATGCTCCGATTGTCGAGCGGCTGCGCGCTGCGGGAGCGATTTTGCTTGGCAAAACGAATACGCCGGAACTGGGGTGGAAAGGCGATTCGGGCAATCGGCTGATCGGTCCGACCCGCAATCCGTGGCAGCTCGAGCGCACCGCTGGGGGTTCCAGCGGTGGGGCGGCAGCGGCCGTTGCAGCCGGTATGGGACCGCTTGCTCAGGGAACGGATGGGGCGGGCTCAATTCGTATCCCGGCCTCGTTCTGCGGCATTGTGGGGTTTAAACCGTCGTTTGGGTTGGTGCCATACTATCCGCCGAGTGCGGTGGAGCTCCTCGCACATGTTGGGCCAATGACGCGAACTGTTGCAGATGCAGCACTGATGCTCGCGGTCATGGCCGGGCCTGATCCACGCGATCGGCACTCCTTGCCGGCGAGCGGGGTTGACTTTACCGCGCTGGACGGCCAACTGCAGGGGAAGCGTGTCGGCTGGCTCCGGCGCGTCGGTGATGTGCCGGTGGATCGAGAAGTCGAACGAGTGGTACAGGAAGCGGTCGCGGTCTTCACAGAACTTGGCTGTGTCGTAGAGGAACTGGAAGAGCCACTGGAAGATCCGTATCCCATCCTCGATGTCCTGTGGTCGACGGCAATGGCCGCCGTCCATCGTGAAGACCTGGAGCAGGTGCGGGAGTTCCTCGATCCTGGCCGGTTGGTGGTTGTCGAGCGTGGACAAACCTGGCGGGGTGTTGACGTTGCCTGGGCGTTGGCTGAGCGGAACCGTTATGCCGAGCGAGTGCGACGCCAGCTCGCAGGGTTCGATCTCGTTGTGAGCCCGACAACACCGATACCTGCCTTTGCGGCGGGAGCGGATCATCCAGGAGCGATCGAGGGGTATCCGACGACGTATTTGAGCTGGACACCGTTCACCTATCCGTTCAATATCACGGGCCAACCGGCGATGAGTGTCCCATGCGGGTTCACGCGTGATGGGCTACCCGTTGGCCTGCAGATCGTTGGCCGCTGGCGCGAGGACCTTGGCGTGCTCCAGGCGGCGGCAGCGTTTGAGCGCGTGCGGCCATGGACACAATGGCGGCCGCCCGTGACGAGTGGAGGAACACCATGAGCGAGCGCATGCCATCTCTCGATTTGGTGAGTCATAGCCCGGACCAGACGCGGCAATTCGCAGCGACGCTCGCTCGTCAGCTGCGGGGTGGTGATGTGCTCCTGCTGCAGGGACCACTTGGCTCCGGCAAGACCACATTTGTCCAGGGACTTGCACGCGGGCTTGGCGTTCGCGAGTACGTGCAGAGTCCTACCTTCATTCTTGTCATGGAGCATCGCGGGACACTACCCGACGGGACTCCTGTACGGCTCTATCATGTCGACCTCTACCGGCTGGAGGAGCCGAGCGAATTAGCGACGTTTGGGCTGGAGGACTGCCTGAGCGATCCGCACGGCATCGTGGTGATCGAATGGTCGGAGCGGTTGCCCGCAAGTTGGGTCGACGACTATGTGGTCATCCGCTTCGAGCCGCTCGCGGAGACCAAGCGGCGACTCGCCTTCTATCCGTTCGGTGAGCGGGGACGGGCGATTGTTGAGGCGCTCCGAAAGGAGGTCATTGGTGGGACAAAGCGGTCAGCTGCTCCTCGCACTTGAGACCGGTGGGGAGCAGGTGGCGATCGCACTCTATGACGGGGGCGTGATCGGCGAGCTCCTGTACGACGCCGGGAGAGAGCATACCGCGACAGTCCTACCGCGGATCCGAGAGTTCCTGGCGGACAACCGGCGGAGCATCCGCGACGTGGGTGCGGTTGCCGTGACGACAGGGCCAGGAAGCTTCAATGGACTGCGAGTTGGGATGAGCATCGCCAAGGCGCTCTCCTATGCACTCGATGTGCCACTCCTCGGTGTGCTCACGCTGGATGCACTCGCCTACCCTCATACGGCGCTCGGGCGTCCAATTCGCGCGTTCGTTTTTGCAGGACGCGGCCGTGTGGTCTACGCGGACTACCGGCGGCAAGGAGCGGCTTGGGTACGCGATTCGTCCCTGCGGTCAGCGCGGATCGAAGAGTTGGCAGAGGGGTTAATGAGCCAGACTGTCCTCGCTGGGGCACTCCCTGCTGAGCACGAGCAGCAGTTGCGGAAGCACCCAGCGGTCATCTTGCCACCGCCTGGCCTGCGGCAGCTGCGTCCCGCGTGGATTGCCGAGCTGGCCTTTCACCGCTGGCGAGCGGGGGAAGCTGATCCAGTGGCTGCTTTGGAGCCGATCTACGTGCACGGCGGCGGAGCGGAGATGGTCCCTCCAGTACAATTGCCGGTGAGTTACGAGGTGCGGTCCGGTCAGGAGTAAAAGCGTGGAGGAAGCGTCGCAACTACCAAGCGCCGAACCGCAAAGCGAGGTCCGGCGGTATGTGTTGGCACCGATGCGGAGCGAAGACGTTCCGGAAGTCGCTCAGGTGGAGCGTCGCTGTTTCACGAACCCGTGGCCGGAGTCGGCATACTATCGCGAGCTCCGCGAGCCGGACCGGAACTACTACATCGTCTTGCGTTGGCAGGCGAGCCCGTCTGAAGTAGAAGCCGAGCCGGCTGTGAGCGGTGGAACGCTTGCACGCCTGCTCCGCATGGCTCGGCCGCGTGCGAGCACCCAACCAGTCGTCGGCTTCGCTGGCATGTGGGTGATCTATGGCGAAGCGCACGTCACGACCATTGCAGTGGCGCCGGAGCACCGGAGACTTGGACTGGGTGAGGTGCTCTTTCTCACGTTAATCAGTGAGGCGATCCGTCGCGGTGCCGAATTCGTGACACTCGAGGTGCGTGTCTCCAACGTGGCGGCTCAGTCGCTCTATGCCAAGTACGGCTTCACGCGCCGCGGTGTCCGGCCACGCTACTATAGCGACAACGCAGAGGACGCGTACATCATGACTTCGCCACCACTGCGGGATCCGAACTATCGGCAGCACCTGCTCCAGCTGCGTGACCAGCTGCTTGCCCGGCTCACGGCGGAGGGGATCGAAATCCTGGAGGAGGCGGCGTGATTATCCTCGGCATCGAGACATCGTGCGACGAAACTGCGGCAGCAGTCGTACGCGATGGGCGGTTTGTCCTCTCCAACGTGATCCGCTCGCAAGTCGACCTGCATGAGCGCTACGGCGGTGTGGTGCCGGAGCTCGCCTCTCGACGGCATGTGACGACGATCGTGCCGGTCATTGACCTGGCGCTCGAACAGGCTGAGGTAGGTCCCTCACAGATCGATGCGGTGGCCGTGACCGAGGGACCGGGCCTGGCTGGATCGCTCTTGGTTGGCGTCAATGTGGCTAAGGCACTGGCGTTTGTCTGGGAGAAGCCCCTGATCCCGGTCAATCACTTGGAGGGGCATATTTACGCCAATTGGTTGACACTACCCGGGCAGGAAGAGGTTCCGGAGCCGTCCTTTCCGCTTGTCTGCCTCATCGTCTCGGGTGGACACACCGAGCTCGTCCTGATGCGCGGGCATGGGGACTATATCCTGCTTGGTCGAACGCTCGACGATGCGGCTGGCGAGGCGTTCGACAAGGCGGCGCGTTTGCTTGGCCTCGGTTTCCCCGGTGGGCCGGCGATCCAGAAGGCGGCGGAGCGAGGACGTCCGGGACGTTTCAGCTTGCCGCGGGCCTGGCTGGGTGACAGCTATGACTTCAGTTTCAGCGGCTTGAAGACGGCACTGTTGCGCATCCTGGAACAGTATCAGCGTCGTCCGCCGCGCCGCGTCACGACGCGGCAACCGTTTCCCGAATATGTGGCGCCGGAATACGGACCGAACGTCCCGATTGCTGATCTGGCTGCCGAGTTCCAAGCGGCAGTGGTCGACGTGCTCGCCGAAAAGACCGCTCGTGCTGCCCGAGAGTTCGGCGCGACCATGGTTCTTCTCGCCGGTGGAGTCGCCGCCAACGCGGCGCTCCGGCAGCGGCTGCACGAGCTCAGCCCTGTGCCTGTGCGCTATCCGCCGCCGATTCTCTGCACAGACAACGCAGCGATGATTGCCGGAGCCGCCTACTATCTCGCGCAGCGCGGTGTGCGGGCAGATCTTGACCTCGATGTGCACGCGCAGCTAGCGCTGGTCACCCGCACGCTCATACAGACAGCGGTACCGTGAGAGGTGATGCAGGCGATGGCGACGATCCGTGCTGTAGGAGTCGCTGCTGCGCTGGCAGCAGGGCGGCTGCTCCGCGAGCGACTTGGTCGAGTCCGTGAGATTCGATACAAAGGTGCAGTGAACCTTGTTACCGAGGTCGATTTGGCCAGTGAGCGACTCATTGTGGAGACAATCCGTGCTGCCTTTCCTGACCATGCTCTCTTGACCGAGGAGGGGACAGAGCAGGGCACGCTCGATGCCCCCGCGCTCTGGGTGATCGACCCGCTTGACGGTACCACGAATTATGCCCACGGGTACCCGATGTTTTGCGTCTCCATTGCGTTTCTGCGCAATGGGACACCAGAGTTCGGGGTGGTCTACCAACCAGTGCTGGACGAACTCTTTGTCGCGGAGCGGGGAGTGGGTGCCTTCCTGAACGGGGAGCGGCTTCGCGTCTCAGGCCACCAGGAGCTCCGGAGTGCTCTCTTGGCCACAGGTTTCCCGTACGATCTGGAGCGGCGTCGTCAGGCGTTGGCGGCGTTTGGGCGGTTCATGCTGACCGCCCGTGCCGTGCGGCGGGATGGCAGTGCTGCGTTGAACCTTGCCTATGTTGCGGCCGGGCGGTTCGACGGCTTCTGGGAACAGGAGCTGTCACCCTGGGATACCGCTGCAGGCGTGCTGCTTGTGGAAGAAGCTGGCGGACGTGTGACGGACTACTTTGGGCACCCGTACGGGTTCGACCAGGGAACATGCGTTGCCTCGAACGGACTCATTCATGATGCGATGCTCGAACTTCTCCGAAGGACCAACGAGGTGGCGGAGTGAAGGCGGACAGCCAGACGCTGCTTGTAACATCGCGCATCTTTCTCGAGCATGAAACCGGCGATCATCCCGAGCGTCCCGCGCGCTTGGAAGCGATCCTCCGCTACCTCGAGCGGACGGGGCGGCTTGACGATCGACGCATCCTTGAGCCTGATCCGGCGGACGAGGAGACGATTGCGCTTGTGCACACACGGGAGTATATCCGCGAGTTGCGCGAATTTGCGGCGCGTGGCGGCGGATGGCTTGATGCCGATACAATCGTGACCTCGCGCTCGTTCGATGTCGCACGGCTCGCAGTCGGTGCGGCGATCCAGGCGGTCGATTTGGTGCTGGCTGGTGAGGTACCGCGCGCCTTCAGTCTCGTGCGTCCACCCGGTCATCACGCCGAACCAGATCGTGGGATGGGGTTCTGCCTGTTCAACAACGTCGCGATCGCGGCGCAGTACGCACTTGAGCGACATGGACTGCAACGCATCGCAATCATCGACTGGGACGTCCACCACGGCAATGGCACGCAAGCGGCGTTCTACCGAACCGATCGTGTCTTCTTCGTCTCGATCCACCAGTGGCCGCTCTACCCTGGCACGGGCCGTGCCGATGAGATTGGTGAGGGGCCTGGCCGCGGATACACCTTGAACATTCCGCTCCCACCGCGCAGTGACGACCGTGCGTATCTCGAGGTGTTCGACCGTGACATCGAGCCGCGGCTCGCGGCCTACCGACCTGAACTCGTGCTTGTCTCAGCGGGCTACGACGCGCATTACGCCGACCCGCTGGCGGCGATGGCGGTGACAGAGCATGGCTTTGCGGCGATGGCGGCGCGCATAAGGCGATGGGCCGAAGAGTGGTGCGGTGGGCGGCTCGTGCTCGTTTTAGAAGGCGGCTACAATCTGAGTGCACTCGCCTCGAGCGTTGGCGTGACATTGGATGCGCTCGACGGGGGTGCATGAACACAAGCGCGCGAGGAGCAGCATGGTAATCGTCGTTGTCGATTACGGCGCGGGGAATCTCGCGAGCGTAGTGAACGCGCTCGAGCGGATCGGCGCTCCGGTCATCGTGAGCCGCAATCCGGCGCTTCTCGATCAGGCCGACGGGGTTATTGTGCCCGGTGTGGGCGCTGCTGCCGACACGATGCGGCAGCTTCAGGAACTCGGGCTCGTGCCGGCGTTGCTGAGCGCGATTCAGCGCAGGATTCCGTTCCTCGGGATTTGTATGGGTCTCCAGGTCCTGCTCGAAGTGAGCTACGAAGGAGGCGAGCACCGCTGCCTCGGGGTCGTTCCAGGCGCTGTTCGCCAGCTGCCCAGTGACGTTACGGTTCCTCACATGGGTTGGAACGAGGTCTGGCTGCTTCGTCCCCACCCCCTCTTTGAAGGGATTCCGAACGGAACAGACTTTTATTTCGTTCACTCCTTCTATGCTGAGCCGCAAGATCCGACGTGGGTGCTTGGCGAAACTGACTACGGCGTCCGCTTCGCGAGTGTGCTGGCTCGTGACAATGTCATGGCGACGCAGTTCCATCCCGAGAAGAGTGGAAGCTGGGGATTACGACTGCTCGCGAACTTCGTGCGGATTGTTGAGCGCGCGCAGCACAGCGCCGCGATGGAGGCGAGCACGTGATCGTCATCCCAGCGATTGATCTCCGGGGCGGGCGGTGTGTCCGGCTTGTCCAGGGAGATTTCTCCCGCGAGACGGTCTATAGCGACGATCCTTTGCGTGTCGCCCGCCTGTGGGCGGAATGCGGCGCGCGCTGGCTGCATGTGGTGGATCTTGACGGGGCGCGTGTTGGTCAGCCGCTCCAGGTCGGGCTCATTGAGCAGGTGGTTCGAGCTGCTCCGGAGCTCTTGGTGCAGGTTGGGGGAGGTGTCCGTTCGCTGGAGACGATCGAGCGTCTCCTCATGACTGGCGTTGCACGAGTGGTGATTGGGACAGCTGCGGTCGAGCAGCCGGAGTTTGTGGCAGAAGCAGTACGGGTCTTCGGGGCCGAGCGCCTCGTGGTCTCCGTCGATTCGCGCGATGGATGGGTGGCGACGCACGGATGGGAGACGCTGCAACCAGTGCGTGCGGTCGATCTCGTTGGACGCCTGGTGCAGTTCGGTGTGCGGCGCATCCTCGCGACCGATGTGGCCCGTGACGGCACGCTGACACGCCCAAACTTTGAGTTGATGGCTCAACTGGCTAACCTTGGGGTTGCGGTAATTGCCTCCGGTGGGGTCAGTAGTCGAGCAGATCTTGAGGCGCTCGCTCAAGTTCGCGGTGTGGAAGCGGTCGTGGTCGGGCGGGCTCTCTACGAGGGACGCCTGCGCTGTGAGCGGCCGGACGATTGGATTGTTGCCGGGGGAGCAGTGTGACATGGAGCGGCGCCCCGACAATCCAGACTTCATCCAACAAGCGCGGGAAGAAGAGCGGCGGCGTCGTGAGGAGGCGCGGCAACAGGCCATGCAGAGCCAGCTTGACGAGCTGCGTCATCGCGTCCGCGAGCTGGCCGCCCGACTGCTGCGCTTAGAAGAAGAACTCAAGGCTGCGGAAGCAGACTGGGCTGAGCAACGGCAAGCGCTCGAGCAACACCGTCATGAGGTACAACAGGCCCAGCAAGCTCGGCAGCTTGAAGAAGCGCGCTTCCGCCAACAGTTGACCGAGCTGTCCTTGCGCGTCGATGACCTTGCCCGTCCTCTTCGCACGCTCCAGGCCCAGGTCACCGAACTCCTGGAGGCAGTGAGACGCCAACGCGAGGATACCGGCCAGGACACGCGGCGTTACGACGAGCTGCGCGTCCTCATCGAGCACCTCGCCGCGCATATCGAGCGACTCTCGGCCACTGACCAGTCACTGCGTGGAGGACTTGAGGCAGTCACAACCGAGGTCGAGCGGCTGGGTCGCGAAGTCACGCGTCTCCACGATGCGATCCGGATCGTGGAGCAGGACGTGCGGCGACGTGTGGCCGAGTCGATGCAGGTCATTGAGACCTTGCAGATGCAACTGAAAGAAGGCGCTGCCCGCGATACGCGATTGGAGGAGGAACTCGAGCACCTGCGGGAGGAATTGGTGGCGTTTTCTCCGCAGCTCGAGGAACTTCGAGCCATTGGGCAGCGGCTTGGTGCTGAGATTGAGCGCGTACGCAGTCACAGCACCGAACGGGACGAGTTGCTCTCGGAACGGCTCGATGAGCTCCGGCAGCAGTTCGACCAGGCATTGCGCGATCTGGCCGCTGTTGGTGACCAGCGAGCACAACGGGTGACCGAGGAGTTCGAGCGCCTGGCGGCAGTCGATCGCGAACTCCGTTATCGGATCGACCTCATCGATGTCGCGCTCGAGGAACTGCGCGAGATCGACCGGCAATTGCGGGCCGAATTGTGGCGTCTCCTCGAACAGCGGGTACGTTTGCGTTTTGAGCAGGCGCAGCAAGAACTCGAACAGTTCATTGAGCAACGACAACGGGCCGAACGTGGTGAAGGGGCGACCAGCTGATGCTGAAGCGGCGTCTTATTCCTTGCCTCGACGTCACAGCGGGACGCGTCGTCAAAGGTGTGCAGTTCCTTGACCTGCGCGATGCGGGAGATCCGGTTGAGTTAGCTGCCCGGTACGATGCCGAAGGTGCCGACGAGCTCGTGTTCCTCGACATCACGGCCTCTGCTGAGGGACGAGAGACGATGGTCGACGTTGTCCGGCGGACGGCGCAGGAGGTCTTCATCCCGTTGACTGTCGGAGGTGGTGTGCGGACACCGGAGGACATGTACCGGTTGCTGCGGGCCGGAGCGGACAAAGTGAGTGTCAATACGGCTGCAGTGCTGGACCCCGAGCTCATTCGGACATGCGCGCAGCGGTTTGGAAGCCAATGTGTCGTTCTGGCGATCGACGCTCGCCGACGGCCCAATGGAGGCTGGGAGGTCTACACGCATGGGGGACGGCGTCCGACCGGGCTCGACGTGATCGAGTGGGCACAGCGCGGGGTCGCGCTTGGTGCTGGTGAGATCTTACTCACCAGTATGGACACAGATGGCACACAAAGTGGGTATGACTTGGAGCTCCTGCGCGCCGTCGTCGAGGCGGTTCCAGTTCCGGTTATCGCTTCCGGAGGTGCGGGAACGCTCGAGCATCTCTACCAAGCATTGACGATCGGCCGGGCGCACGCGGTCCTTGCTGCCTCCATCTTCCATTTCGGCCGCTATACGGTCGCGGAAGCGAAACAGTATTTGGCCGAGCGCGGTGTGCCGGTGCGGCACGTCCGGGCTGGTGAAAATCATGCGCGGGCCTGAAATCGCGCATTTTTCCCTGCCGAAGCTGGACGAATCTCCCATTTCTCATCTTGACAGCTGTGACGTGGCGTGGTAGTCTGCGGGCGACCGGACGGGGACGGCGGGATCCCGTCCGTACGGGGGATCGTAGGGAAGCGCGGTAGCGCGTACCTGCGAAGCGTCGGGTCAGTGGCCCGGCGCGCGACGGATCTCGACGAGCGTCTGGGAAGGGGAGCTCGGTTGGGGGAGAGACGACTCCCGTCATGGTGGATCGCCTCGCTTCTCGCGTTTCTTGTTGCACTCGTCACGCTTTCCCCAGTTCTCGCGGCGAACGATCTTGTCATCGGTGCGCTCGGCCAAGTGTCCGGGACGAACGGTGACGGAGTGAACGTGCGTTCCGGGCCGGGCCTCGGTGCGGAGCGCATTGGGGGACTGCCCGAAGGAGCGCGGGTTCTGGTGCTGGAAGGGCCACAGTCAGCTGCGGATGGATCGCAATGGTACCGTGTGCAAGCGGGTAGTTTGGTCGGATGGGTACTCGCGGACTACCTGGCTCGCGCGGTGGCAACAGCGGGCGATACGCTCGAAGTAAGTGGTACGGGCGGCTATGGGTTGCGGCTCCGGGCAGAGGCGCGGGCGGATGGAGCGGTGCTTGCCATCA
>DAOTWO010000071.1:0-15755 GCA_034435855.1 Thermomicrobium sp.
TCGGGTGGGACAGTGAACCGGTAGCGCTTGCCTCCACCACGCGGTACGCCGTCCCCGAACCGGATGACAGCTGGGGCACGAAAGGGGGTACCGCGTGGTCGGCCGTGTGTGGCCATTCCGCGTTGAGCGTCAGTCACTGCAACGGATCCGCGTGTCGTGGTGGGCTGATCTTGTCGCCTTCCTCGTGCTCGTACTCGTCCTCTTCGGGGTGATCGAGGTCGCGGCACGCTGGATCGGCCCAATGACCTCAGAGACCACGCTCGACCTTTCTGCCTGGAACCTGCCACTCTACGCGCTCTTCTCACTCGCACGGATGACGGTGGCTTTCACCGCTGCACTCGGCTTCGGCCTCGTCTACGGGCGGCTGGCTGCAGCAGACCCGCGGCTGGAGCATGTCCTCCTGCCAGTGTTGGATATTCTCCAGAGTATCCCGATCCTCTCCTTCATGCCTGGCGTGGTCTTGGCCCTTGTCGCCCTGTTCCCGCACCGGAACCTCGGGGCAGCGAGTTCGAGCACGCCTATCCGCGCGAACTCTCTGGCGGGATGAAGCAGCGGGTCGGCTTCGCCCGGGCGCTGGTTAGTGAACCGGAAATGCTGTTCTTGGATGAGCCGTTCTCTGCACTGGACGTCTTGGCCGCCGAGAACTTACGGGGCGACCTACTCGACTTGTGGTTAGCGCGCAAGATTCCAACCCGGGCCATCCTCATGATCACCCACAATATCGACGAAGCAGTCACGCTGGCCGACCGCCTCCTGATCTTCAGCGCCAATCCTGGGCGGATCCGTGCAGAACTCCCTGGATTGCCGCTTGCCGAGCGGCTGTCAAAAGGACAGACGCATGCCGAGCTGATCGATACGATCTACCGCATCATGACCAACCCACGGGAAGAGATCGAACGACTACTCCCACAAGCCCGCATTCTCCAGCGACCAGCCGCTCCGACCTCACTGGTGCTCCCCCACGCCGACGTTGGAGAGTTGACCGGCTTTCTGGAACGGCTCACCGCACTCGGCGGACGCGAAGACCTGTTCGAACTCGCCCGCGACCTGCAGCTCGAAGCCGACGAACTCCTCCCGCTTGTCGAAGCAGCGCAGCTGCTCGAGTTCGTCCGAGTGGAGGAGGGCGATATCGTCCTCACCGAGACCGGGCGCACCTTCGCGACAGCTGACCTGTTGCAGCGGAAGGAACTCTTCCGGCAGGTCGTGGCGGAACGGGTCGAGTGGATTCGGGAGATCGTGTGGACACTCCGCGTCTCTCCACGGCACCGTCAGGCAGAGGATTGGATCATACGCCGTCTGGAGGAGCACTTCAGTCCAGCGGAAGCCCGACGGCAACTCGAAACAGCTATCGAGTGGGGACGGTATGCGGAACTCTTCGCCTACGACGAGCATTCTGGGATCCTCTATTAGAGGAGAACGGAGCATGACCAGGAGAAGGTAGTCCCGGTGAAAAGGCCTGTTGCCCTCCCGCATGAGAACCGATCGTCCGGCAGGCAAGAGGAGACCAGGCGAGCACTGCGGGAAGACCCCGGTAGACGAGCAGCTCCCATCTGGTCTTCCTACTCCGACTCAACCAGGAACCAGTCTCCATTCCATCGCGAGAAGAGCTGCTGGATGCAACACGGGAGGCGCCTTGGGGAGACGCGGCCGCCTTTTCACTCCGCATGCATCCAGGCGCCCCGGACGGGGGGAAGTCGCGCGGACAGGTGGGAGGCGAGTCCGGGTCTACCTGGGCGGTTCGGCACCGATTGAGTAGCATTCGCGATGGAGGTGACATTCGTGAGAGAGGAATGCCCCCTCGCGCCCGAACAACGGCGGCTGGTTGAGGCGATTGCCGATGCACTCTATCAACGCGGGCCAGGCATGGCCTTTACCGGGGCAGGGATCTCTACCGAATCGGGAATCCCGGACTACCGGGGACCAAACGGGTTGTGGTCACGACAGAATCCGACACACTTTCGTGACTTTCTCACTGATCCGGCTGTGCGGCTCCGCTACTGGGAGCGTCGGCGCGCCCGCTACCCAGTACTCGCCGCTGCCGAGCCGAATGACGGGCACCGTGCACTTGCTCGCTTGCAGGTGGCCGGGTATCTCGACGTGATTGTGACGCAGAATATTGACGGCTTGCACCAGAAGGCAGGAAGCCCACCGGAGCGGGTGATCGAGCTCCATGGAACAGCGCATTTGATCCGCTGTCTTTCCTGTGAGGCACGATGGCCAGCAGAGGCGTTCGACCCGGGCCCACCGGGAACCGTCCCCGACTGCCCGCTCTGCGGCGGCCTCGTCAAGGAGGCAACCGTTGCCTTTGGCGAGCCGGTACCGCGCGAGCTCCTCGAGCGAGCGCTTACCCTGGCCGAAGCGACACCGGTGATGCTCGTCATTGGGACATCGCTTGCAGTCGTACCGGCAGCGCACGTGCCACGCCGGGCTGCTCGGTCCGGAGCATTCGTCGCCATCGTGAACGACGAGCCGACACCGCTCGACCGCGAGGCGCACGTCGTCGTGCGTGGACGAGCTGGAACAGTACTCGCTTATTTGGCGGACCTCCTCACGGGAGATCGCCTCGAAGCGGATCAAGGACTTACCGTTCGCTAGAGGGCATATCGAGCAGCACATTCTCTGCTGAAGCGCCATCGATGCGCCACGGTTCACTCTCAGCGCAGTAGCGATTCCCCTCGAGACGTGTTCCCGTAGTGTGTAACAGGTAGACAGCACACTGCCCGTTGCGGATGAAATGGTTCTCACGGAGTTCGTGACTGGTTGAGACGCAACGGTCGGGGAAGTCTCGGTTGGCCGGATTGAGGGTGAAAGCGACGCCGTAACGACCGTTCCGGGCGATGAGGTTGTTCCGGAGGAGACCTCGTGCGCCATGCTCCCAATGGACACCGTCGAAGCGATTGTCAGTTATGAGGTTCTCCTCGAGGACAGTGTCGGTGGAAAAACCGAGCCAGAAGCCGAAGTTGCTAAAGCACGCTCGATTACGACGGAAGACGTTCCCACGGGAGAAGGTGGCTTCAAACGCATTGTTGGGTGAGTAGGAACCATCGTTTCCGACGATCAGGTTGTCGTTGGATGGCGGGCTGAACTGGTTCCCGAGGAAGAAGCCGTCACCCGACCAGCGCAGGTCGTTGCCGGCAACGAGATTGCGGTGGGAACCGCAGGTGAGGAGGATGCCAGCGGCATCGCAGCCAGTGCCACCGCAGCGATTGACGTGATGCGCACGGTTGCGCTCGAGGCGGCAGTCAGAGGAACCATGGAGACGGATTCCCCAGGCGGTGTTGTAAGAGAGGTCACAGTCGGCGATGACGAGTCCTCGGCAGGCGATCGCATCGACCCCGACATCTTGTTGCTGGGCGCGGGTGCGGGCAACGCGGCTGGTATTGACCCGGACGAATCGGATGCCACCGCCTGCCGTCGCCTCGACCCGATTGATGTCGAGGAATGTCCCCTCGCTCGCACCGTTCCTGGAGAAATCGCAGTTCTCGATGAGGAGTTCCTCGCAATCGATCGCCTCAAGAGCCCAGGCGTAGCCGCGAATCGTCAGGTTGCGCAGGACAACACGGCGACGCCCGCGAAGGGCGATTCCGATACCACCACGTCCGCCTCCATCCAGGATCGCACCTTGACCATCCAGAACGATTTCGTCAGCAGTGATACGGAGAGCACCGTCACCAGGATCAGGAAGGGAGTAGAGCCCCGGCGCGAGCTCGAGCGAGCTGGTCACAATGAGACCAGCGCGCGGCTCGCGCCAGCGACCAAGGAGCCGCTGCACAATCGACCAGCGCATCACGACCAGACACCGTCGGCAGAGACGACGGAGATTGCCCCGCAGGCTGCGCAGCGCGCCTCAACCGTACGGCCGGTGCGGCGCAGGCGGACGGTCCGGGTGTCTGAGTGTCTTAGACCGCAGTGTGGGCAGACGACTGGTTCCCAGGCCTGACGGGCGTCTTCAAGCGAGACAGGACGCCGCCCGGCCGGATTGCGTCGGCGAGCCTGCTGATGCACAGCGTCCCAGGCTTCGCGATCGAAGTCGAGCGCACGAGGATCCCAGCGCATGGAACTTCTCCGAAGCGACAAGGCGCTACCGTGAGGGACACCATAGTGAGATACCTTTGTGTGTCGCTTTCTTACCACATCGCTCAGGTGCACGCAAGATGGCAGAGAACTCCCAACACGCACGCGGGAACCGCACTGGCCGACTCGTTTCCGTGAGGGCCAACCGAAGGGCTATCAAGTGAACAAGCGGGGGCTCTCCTAAACGTCATCGCCCGGTATTGGCCACGAGCTGCGCCAAGGCATCTCCCCACCGGGTGCCCTGCGCCCGAGTGGGGAGATCGGTAGACAGGCACGCTGTGCAGGGTCAGGTCGCATCTCTCGTACCCGACAGGGGGTTGCAGTGATCCAGGTGCAGCGCCAAAACTGGCCTGGTCAACCATGATCCCGTCACTAATGCTCTCGACCGCGCTGGAGTAGGAAGCGGCCATGACGCTGATGGATCAGGCCCCTCGTCTGGGGTGGTAGGAGGAAGACATCGGTAGGTGTGGCGACTGCACCGCAGGGAGTGCTGGACAATCATCTTTCGGGT
Organism: Thermomicrobium sp.; assembly: GCA_034435855.1. GTDB lineage: Bacteria > Chloroflexota > Chloroflexia > Thermomicrobiales > Thermomicrobiaceae > Thermomicrobium. Next base: position 4,586 of record DAOTWO010000071.1, read on the forward strand.
CGCGTTGCTGTGATCGAGTGGAAACGGGACATTCGGGCCAACCGTTTGGAACGTCACGAGGGGGATCAGGAGCGCGACAATTGTCCCCCGAGTGCAGAGGCAGGATGATCGTGCACGAGACCGCCCGTCGTCCCTTGACACGAGCATTGCCAATGCATATACTGCCGAGGGTTGGGCGTGTCGGCCCTGCGGGGTCGCGCGCCTGAGTCGGTCCGATGTGGAGGGTACAGCGAGTGGAACGCAGTCAGCCTCCAGAACGCAGTACCGGCTCCCGCGGGCCGTCCGGGTCGGAGCAGCTCGTCGTGTAAGCCCCCGCGCGCACGGCACCTCCGCACCCCCGGTCGGTCCGGGGGTGACCGGTCAGGAGATGCACCAAACCTGACGGAAAGGGGGTGAGCCGATGCGCACCGTAATTCGCTACACCATCCTCAACCAGGATGGGCAGCCGGTTATCCGCGCTGTTCGCGTCGTCTACCCGGCGACGGCACGTGTTGCACCGCTGCCCCAGACGGTGCCGGCGGAGCAGCGCGCGGCGACCGAGGAGCTCCGCCAGACCGAGCGCATCCGCGCTCGTGAGCGCCGCGAGCCGAGCGGCGAGTAAGCACACGCTGAACGATCGACGCAGCGTCGACCCCCGCGGGAGAGCGACCCGGCGGGGGTCGTCCATTTGTGTGGAGACTCACCCGTGCAACGCTCCACTGTACCCTCGCCCCGGTTCCCTCCCACTGTGCTCCTCAGCTTTGGGCTTGCATCCACCGACCATTCACGTGGGGCACAACGGAACACCCCATGAGAGGACGCTTCGTTGCTGACTACTGTGAGGGCACCCTGTATCGTGTGCAAACTGTACGGTGCTCTCTGGCACCTCTTCTCGCTCGTGCCAGAGAGCCCACCGCCATATCGAGACAGGTAATCCATCGGAAGAGGGCTTAGGGATCTCCGCACCTGTGCGCCATCAGACGTTTGACAGATCTGGACCACCACGAGCGGCAACCGATCCACGTTCTCAATCCTTGTGGATCGGACAGGCACGGGGCCCATATCCTGCACTACCTTCTGTTACCCTTTCGCCCAGAGGATAGCCCTGGCTCACACTTGTACTGTGCGGGCGTCTTCAACCTGCCCCACAAAAGATGTCCAGCCCCATCCTCACCGGTCCCACGGAGCCGGAAACACCCTCGCCGTGTGTCACTCGGCTGGTGAGGGCCGAGCAAGGCACAAGCGGCAACAACCGGACGGCGAGCTGAACCTGACCTTGGCATCATTCCCCGGCATCTCCGGCAGGACCAACCACCACTCGTGGCGCATGAGCCAACGGTGCATCGGCCGGCCAGCGGAGGTGCGGGATCACATGTCGCCCGTAAGCGCGGATGAACTCCTCCTGATTCCGACCGACATTGTGGACGTAGATCTCGGTAAAACCGAGGTCAATAAGATGCTGCAAGTACTCGCCGTGGCGGTCAAGGTCGGCTGAGATCAGCACCCGGCCTTGGAAGTGCTCGGGACGCACCAAGCGGGCCATTGCCTGGAAGTCCTCAGGATTGCGGATATCGCCCTTGGGGAAGGCCATGCCGCCGTTCGGCCACTCACGCAGTGCATTCTCAAGCGCCTGCTCGTCGGTCTGGGCCCAGGAGACATGGACTTGGAGAAGGCGTGGCATCCGCTCCGGATCCTTGCCGGCCTCGCGTGCCCCGCGGGCAAAGCGGTCGAGCAGCATGCGCAGCTTCTCATCGCTTGCGCCGGGCGTCAGGATGCCGTCGCAGAGTTCGCCGGTCTTCTTGGCCATGTACGGGCCGGCCGTGCCGACGATAATGGGGGGCGGAACCTCCGGCATGGTATAGAGCTTCGCACTCTCCACCTTAAAGTATGTTCCCTCATGTCGGATGACCTTGCCGGTGAAGAGCTTCTGGATAACCTCGATTGCCTCGATTAACATGCGGATCCGTTCGGCCGGCTCCGGCCAGTAGCGGCCGACGATATGCTCATTGAGCGCCTCGCCCGCGCCGAGGCCAAGCCAGAACCGGCCAGGAAACATCGCTTCGAGTGTCGCAGCAGCCTGCGCCACGATGGCTGGGTGGTAGCGGAAACCGATCGGCGGCGTGACACCAGTGCCAAAGCGCAGTCGTGTCGTCACGCCGAGCGCGCCGAGCCAGGCCCAGACGAACGCGCTCTGCCCTTGCTCAGGAGTCCAGGGATGGAAGTGATCCGCCGCAAGGACGCTGTCAAAGCCCTCTTGCTCCGCAAGTTGGCACCAGCGCAGGAGATCATTCGGGTGGAATTGCTCGAAGCTCGCGGAATAGCCGAGCCGGCTCATGACGTCACCTCCCGTTTCGTCCACCGCGCGCCAACCCTTCCGACCTTCGTCTGAGTATGCTCCGATGCGACAAGCTGAGCGAGTGCGACGAAGGAGCTCCATGATGCCTGACCAGCGAGCCAAACCGACGACGACAACCACATGTGTCCAGGCCGGTCTCCTCCCCACGCCGAGTGCGACGTTCCCACTCGCGCCACCAATCTGGCAAACAGCGGCCTTCACTTATCCCGATCTCGAGACGATGGAGGCGATGCTGGTAGGAGAACTGCCCGGCTTCATCTATGCCCGCTACGGACTCCCGAACCATCACCAGCTCGAGCAAGCGCTGGCGGAACTCGAAGGGGCCGAGACAGCGGTCGTCACGGCAAGTGGCATGAGTGCGATCGCGGCAACGCTCTTTGCACTTGCTGGTCCCGGACAACGCGTCCTCGCCGATTCGCACGTCTACCGAGGGACACGTCTCCTACTGGAGCAGGACCTTGCCCGCTTCGGTGTCCGGGTCGATTTCGTTGACTGCAGCGATCGAGCAGCCGTCGAGCAGTCACTGCGCGAACCGGCCCGGCTGTTGTGGGTCGACACGTTGACGAATCCGACGCTCCGGGTACGCAACCTTGCGTGGCTGAGCGCCCTTGCTCGTGCTGCGGGAGCACTCTTTGTGGTGGACAACACCTTCGCCACGCCGATCCACTGCCGGCCACTCGCCTGGGGTGCAACACTCGTCGTCCACTCCACGACCAAAATGCTCGGCGGACACCACGATGCGAGTGGGGGTGTGGTTGCTGGTCCGGCCGAGCTGATCGAGGTGATCCGGCGGCAAGTGGTGCGCTTTGGAGGTCGTGGTGGGGCCTTTGATGCCTGGCTGATCCAACGCGGGCTGGTGACACTCCCATTGCGCGTGGCCCAAAGCAGCGCCTCGGCGCTCGCACTGGCACAACGGCTGGCAGCGCACCCGACAGTACAACGGGTCTCCTATCCGGGACTCCCGGGCCATCCAGAGCACCAACTCGCCGAGCGGCTCTTCACTGGCGGCTACGGGGCGGTCGTCGCATTCGAGCTTGCTGGAGGGGAACCGGCTGTGCGCCGTTTCCTGCGTGCCTTGCGGCTTGTCCGGTTCGCGGAGACGCTTGGCGGGGCAATCACGACGGTCGTCCATCCGGCCACGACGTCGCACCGTGCGCTGGCGCCAGCAGAACGAACTGCGCTCGGGATTCGCGATGGACTGCTTCGGCTCTCAGTAGGGCTCGAAGAGGTCGAAGACCTCTGGGCCGACCTGGAACAGGCACTCGCGGCAAGCATTCACTAGCTTCTCAGCGCTGGTCAGAGAGCGTCCGCTCGAGTTCCTGCCAATCAGCCAGCGCCGCTTGGCGGTCGTCCTGGCTCTCCCGTTCACCGTACCGGCTCCAAAGATAGCGTGCTGTGAGGTCGATCCACGGTGAGGCGATCGCCGGATACGCAGACACCACCCGTTGGGCGAGTTCGCTTGGGGTCTCACTCGGACCTCGGACAACCCCTTGGCGAGCAAGGAGCATGAGTGCGGCACGGTAGGCGCTACGGACGTCGGTCGGACGGAGGAACGTGCGCACACGCATGGCCGGGCGGGTGGGCCAGCGCAGGCGTGGGAGAAGATCGCGGACGGTGCCAAGCGAGACGCGCTCCCGACGCTCCGTAGCAGCAGTTTCCTCAGCCAGAGCACGGTAGCGTCGGAAGGCACGGGCAAGAGAGAGAATCAAGATGGCGAGGAGCGCGATCCCAACCAGGCCAGCGAGCGCATCGATGACCCAGGGGGGAATCGGGAGGTGGCGCGCCGCCTGTTCGGGTCGCGTCAGCTCGGGCAAGGTTGGTAGACTCGGGGGTGGCCCAGGCTCACCGCCACCAGCGATCGCCCGCAAAGCCCAGACGACGAAGCGGAGTGCCGTCCAGACGATGACAGCGAAGGCGACGGTCACTGTTACCAACACTGACACGAGCAATGTCAGAAGCCATTCTACGGGACGCGCGATATGCGGCCAGACCGCTGGACCGGCGAGGAGACTCAACAGCGCACCGACCGCGAGTGCGCCAGCAGCGACGGCAAGGGAGCGGAGCACCCAGGGACCAGGAGCGACGGCACCGGCATAGGCACGGCGTACTGCTTGGGCTTGGACAAGCGCGGCCGTGAGCAGTCGGAGGAGGACGAGCAGCGGAGCACCCCAGGAGAGCACAGCCCAGACCGCCTGCGCGGCTGGACCACCACTGGCCAACGCAGCAAGCGTCACCCCAATGAGGAGGACAACGTCCCGTGCCACCGCCCAGCGGAGATAGTCTCCCTGGAAGGGCCAGGGTTCACTGGCAAGAGCCAAGGCTCGCCACCAGATGAGCGCACTGAGGAGCAGCAGGCCGAGTGCGCCCGCCTCAAGTCGGACAAGTGCGGGGAGGAAGGCACCAGCCGCGGCAAGCTCGCCGGCACGACCTGTCCACCAGCCGAGCGTCCAGGCAAGCCAGCCCAGCACCGCGAGGGCACGCATCCACACCGGATCGCGGGTTGCAGCCAGGACGGAGCGCGCCAGTGCGAAGGCCACAAGCCAGGTCGCCGCCAGCGCTTGCCATCCCGGTGCGCGCGAGGGCTCACCGCCGAACAGCGTCACCGCCCAAGAGATGCAGGCGGTGAGCGGGAGCATTTCAGCCGCACCGGCACTCACCGCAAGAGCGAGAGCAAGCCAGTCAGGCCGCCGCGGCACGGCTTACCTCCAGCTCGTACACCTCAAGGCCACGCCGCGAGGGGAGGCCCGCTGCACAGTCAACGGCGATGAGCACCACACCGTAGCCTTGGCGCCAGAGGGCGAGCAGCGTCCGCCGCAGAGCATCGGTCACCAACGCCGTGACCACGACCACCGTCAACCCACCGGCGAGTGACCGGGTCTCAGCCCCTAGCAACGTCTCGATGCGGTGACCAGTATGCGGGACGAGCATCGCCAGTGCTTCGAGGATCCGTTGCAGCTGCCTGGGATGGCGGCCTGGCAAAAGACGGATGAATCGCTCACCCCCAATGAGCGGTGCGTTGACCCAGAGGCCGACCTGATAGCCCTGATCGATGCCCCAAGCGGCAAGGGAGGCGGTGAGCGAGATGGCCCACTCCAGCTCGCCAGGACGGATCCCTTCCCAAAAGTGCTCGAAGGTATTGACGTCGAGGAAGAGAGCAAGCGCTGGCGTGGCCGTCCGTTCCAGCAGGCGGGTCTGCAGCTCGCCGAGCCGAGCACTGGCCCGCCAGTGAATCTGGCGTGGTGAGTCCCCGGGTTGGTAGGGGCGGACGCCCTGGATCCGAAGCGGGTCTTCGAGAAGCGGGTGAAGCGGCGTAGCATCGCCCAGCGGGCGCTCTGCCGGGAGGCCGAATGACTCCACCGGACGGACCTCCGGATAGACGATGAGCGTCCCAGCGGGAGCCACCTCCAGTCGGGCGCGGGCTAGTCCAAAGGGGTCGCCAGTGGTCAAGCGCGCCGGACCAAAGCGGTAGTATCCGCGGCGGATCGGTCGTGCCTGGTAGCGCCGGTACACGCGCTCCGCTGCGCCAACGGTGAGTAGCGTCCGGAGTACCTTCCGCTCCGGCTTCGGCGAGGGCTCGAGTGCAACACCGGCGACCTCCAGCGCAGCCGGGAGTTCCTCCACCACCTCCACCCAGGGAAGCGGCAGCGGCTTGGCGTTCTCCAGTGCGAGCATGAGAGTCACCGTCTCTCCAGGAAACGCGTGCGTCGGCTCGACCGTCCGCCAGTACCGCACTCGCGCAAAGCCGAAGCGTAGGTAGAGGAGCGCCAGTGCCAGCACCACCGCCACGGCGAAGGAGACGAGTGCAAGCACCGGCCGACCAAGCGCGACCGCCGCGAGTCCGAGCACCAGCGCGGCGACGAGCCCGCTCGGCAGGACTTCCTCCCGTTCGAGAGGGACAACGACCGGTGCGTCGTCCATGCTTAGACCCCTTCGGCGACTTCCTCGACCGGCACTGGGACCTCGTCGAGGATGGCACGAATCAGTGCCTCGGCTGTGAGGCCATGGAGCTCGGCACGAGGCACGAGGCGCAAGCGATGCGCCAACACTGGGATGGCCACCCGTCGGACGTCATCCGGAATGACGAAGGGTCGGCCGGACAGCAGCGCCGCAGCCTGGGCAGCCCGTGCCAGTGCGAGGGTCGCGCGAGGGCTAGCGCCGAGCTGCACCTCTTCGTGCTCGCGCGTCCGCCGGACGAGCGACACGAGATAGGTGAGCGTTGCCTGACCCAGGAAGACCCGTTTTGTCTCGGCGATCGCCGCGGCGAGTTCCTCCGGGCGTGTGACCGGCTCAAGCTCCACGAGTGGATCGCCTCCGAGAAAGCGGCGGACCATGGCAACCTCATCCTCGGCCGCCGGATAGCCGACACTCAGACGCATCGCAAAGCGGTCAAGCTGCGCCTCGGGCAAGGGGAAGGTCCCCTCGAGCTCGATCGGGTTTTGGGTGGCGAGGACGAGGAACGGCTCAGGGAGCCGATAGGTCTCCCGTTCAACGGTAACCTGGCGTTCCTCCATCGCCTCCAGCAGCGCGGATTGGGTGCGCGGCGTCCCGCGGTTGACCTCATCGGCAAGGACGACATTGGCGAAGATCGGACCGGGATGGAAGACGAAGCTTCCACGCCCCGGCTCATACACGAGCGAGCCGGTCACATCGGCTGGCAAAAGGTCAGGAGTGAACTGGATACGGCGGAAGGTGCCCCCAATGGCTTGACAGAAGGATCTTCCCAATTTGGTTTTGCCAATCCCGGGAACGTCCTCGACAAGGACATGGCCGCCAGAGAGGACGGCCACTAGGAGGAGCTCGATGACATCGCGCTTGCCGACGATCACCCGCTCGACGGCATTGCGGATGCGGAGGAGCAGCTCCTGCAGGGCATCGACGCGGTCAGAGGAAAGGCGCTCACGCGGCGCATCATTCACACCGATCATTAGGTGTCCTCCTCTCCCAGAAGCCGTCGCGCCTCCTCGCGGACCCCCGAGGATGGATCGGACTCGGCGATCGTTTGGAGAATGGGACGGGCGCGCGCTGGGTCCAGGTTAGTGAGCGCTCGGAGTGCCGCGCGACGCACGCGAACCGGCCCGGACTGGGCAGCCTCGACGAGGGCCGGAAAGGCGCCGGGGTCACCGATGCGGCCAAGGGCGATGACAGCCGCTGCTTGGACATCGATCTCGTTGGGCCGCTCGTGCAAGACGGCGATCAAGGCGGGGACGGCACAGCGCGTGCGCCGCTGGCCGAGCACCCAAGCACAAGTCTCGGCGATGTCTGGTCGCGGGTGACGCAGCCCTTCGATGAGAGCTGTGTCGTAGTCGTGGTCAATGGTCAGACTCATGGCTGGCCCTCCGGTGTGTGAGCTCATCCTACCACTGATGACGGTCGGTTCCGCTCGTGCGCCCCTGCGGCAGGCACGGTTCCAGCTAATCGGGCGATCGCGCGGAGCCAGCTTGAGCGCTGACCGGGGGTGAGTTCTCCACGAAACCGATAATCTGCGGCGGCGATGAACGCTGCGAGATCGTCCAGGAGCTCCGCGAGCGCAGCGCGGCTGCGAAGGAAGTCGGACTCCAGGCCATGGCCCAAGCAGGGCTCGAGTGCAGCGCCCTCCGCGTGGGCTTCCCGCTGATGCATGAACCAGTCCCAGCAGCGGTCACGTCGCGGCGGGGCATCCAGGCACTGGGGACAGCACTCTGGAAGGGTCGCTGGCTGGGGAAGATGCCAGGGACGACGGCCAGCTTCGTGGGCCAACCGCTCCAGGTGCGACCAGCGCGGGCGCTCGCGCGCAACCCGCATTTCCCACTCGGCCCAGGGGAGAGCAGGAGCGAGGCGAGCGAGGGCAGCGGCATGCGGCCGGCAGAGGATGCCTGGCTGTTGGAGCAGCAGTCCGGGGTCATGCCGCGCGAGCTCGGCCGTGGTCCAAAGGAGCGTCTCCTCAGCGGCCGCAAGCCATTCGCAGACCGGACAGGGCTCCTCAGGTGCGAGCCAACGCTCGAGCGCCTGGGAACTGGTGCCGCTCCGATACGCATCACGGAGGATCCGCTCGAGCAGAATCGCGACACCGAGGTGGCTATGCACCGCCGCACCAGCCGGAACGAGCGCCCAGGTATGCTCCCAGCAAAAGCCGCGGGCAGCCGCCAGCCGGTCAGCGGTCATTGGATCGTTGACCTGCTCCCAGAGGAGGGACTCCAAGCTGCGGCGCTCCTTTTGGGAGAGCAGGCGGCAGAGCGGACAGCCGGGCTCCGCAAACGTCTCGCGGACAGTCGCTGCAAGGTAGCGATCGAGCGAGACCCGCTGACTACGGGGAAGGAACTCGCGGAACCGCTCGACGAACGGGCGGTGTTCGGGTGTCCGCACCATGGTGCACCTCCAGACGGCAAAAGCCTCTGCCGGCCAGATAACTGGTCCGACAGAGGCTATCAGCCACAATCCGGCAGTTCGGCGGCTCGTCGCCACCCGGCGAGCCTCATCGCCGTACAATTTCAGTGTAGCATGAGAAACCTCATTGTAAAGAGAGAGGAGAAGGAGGGGGAGCGGAGGAGGATCGTCCTCACCGCAACGAGGGCGCGTGCCGCCTGAAGAGCGACGTCCCGGCAGGGCGGAGAGCGCATCACCCCTCACACTATCGCCCGCCAGGCCACAGGACGTATCTGCTTATCTCCGCCACCTGCAGAACCACCGGACCCTCCGGCCATCCGCTCACGCGAGTCGGTGCCGGCCCCCTGGCCGGCGGGGTGTATCCCGCCCCGAAAAAACGGCGGGGACACCGCCCTCTGCCAGAAGCAAGGCAAGCCTTCTCCCGCCGCATTCCCGATGGGCCAGACTTCAGGGGGCACGCGCTCTCCATGCCTTCCTCACGACCAGCTGCAGGAACCAGATCACTTGTTTGTCCCCACGCTATCCGGACGATCGGGGATAAGAGCCGTTCGCCACGGCGAGCGGTGGATGCGCTTGGCAGCGCAGCAGAGCGTTATCCCCTCCCTCTGCTCGAACGGAAGGACGACAAACCATCGCTCTCCAAGGATTCCCGAAGCAGCCATCACGAGCCGCTTTCCGGCTGCTCCTCCAGGAGATCGGTGAGCCCCAGGAATCGCGCCGCGTTGTCGCGGAGGATCTTTGGACGCACCGTGTCCTTGATTGGGAGCTCGGCGAACTCGCGGAGCCAGCGGTGTGGCGAAAGCATCGGGAAGTCAGAGCCGAAGAAGACCTTGTCCTGGACAAGGGAGTTCGCGTAGCGGATCACACTCTCTGGGATGTACTTGGGAGCCCAGCCCGAGAGATCCATGTAGACGTTCGGTTTGTGGCGCAGGATGGCCAGTTGCTCCTCGTGCCACGGCCAGGCGGGATGCGCCATGATGATGCGAAGCTCCGGGAAACGCGCCGCGATGTCGTCGATGTAGGGAATTGGACGTCCGTATTCCAAGCGGATACCAGCGCCACCTGGCTGTCCAGCGCCGGCCATTGTCGTGCCGCTATGGAAGAGGACGGCGAGACCGAGCCGAGCACACTTCCCAAAGAGGAAAGAACCGGGGGTCATTTGGCGCAAAGTCCTGAACAGCGGGATGAAACTTGAGACCTTTGAGGCCAAGAGCCGCGCACTTTTCTGCTTCCAAGATCGCTTTCTTCCCTCTCCAAGGATCCACTGAACCGAAACCGATATAGACATCTGGGTGCTTCTCGACCCACTGTGCGATTTCTTCGTTCGAGGCCGCGAGGCCGGTCCGTGTTTCGTCGTCAATGTCGAAAATGACAGCCATCGCATTCAGCTCACGGTACATGTCCGCCATGGCGTCCGGATGATCACTGAAGCCCTCCGGATTGGCGGGGACGTAGCGATCACGCTCCCATACCTTGGCATGTTCACCGGTGCGTACATGGACGTGGATGTCGATAACTTCCACACGTCGCGTCGTCACCTTCCTGACCCTCCTCGTTCAATTCGGACTTGCCTGACTCTCTCATCGGTCGGCATCTCACTGTCACAGCACTGGAGCGATCGTCACAACATCAAGCACGTCGGGGCTCGCCAATGCGAGGCGCTTGATCATGGCCTCGAAGCGCCGGTCCAACAGCACAGGTCCAGGAATAGAGAACCAACCCTGGCCTGACGCGCCGCAGCCAGGACGAGGATGACGCGCGGCAGGGATCCAGCAAGAGCGCTGCGACGCTCGAGACAGCGGGGACCGGTTCTCGCCTGGCCAGCCCTGGACGGCCCGGTGTCTAGCAGAACACCTACGAGGCAGACGAGTACCGCATCGCTCCAACGGGAAGAGGACTGGACGACGAAACCTCACCCGGCTCAGCCATCGGTCACAAGAGCGACCGAACACGTGGCATGCGGTACGGCCCACGAGACCCAGCCTCAGCCTTTCGACAAGAACCGCTCTCTCCGCGAGAGCATTCCCGTGTCGTCTCTGGTCACTTTAGCACGAAGCTAAGAACCACACAACCAAACCGTGGAGAAGGGAGGTGGCCGATGACGGACACGCTGCTTTCTTGCAAGGTGCATGTCGTGCATGCGCTGGCCCCTTTGAGCCGGGCTACTCCGGTCATGGGTGGAAGCATTGAAGTGTGTTACCAAGACGTCATTGCACGGCCCGGAACTCGACATCGTGCTGTTGCTCTAGGGTGGCAAGGGAACAGGGAGAAGAGCGCCGGCCAGACGGTTCGCTACTCTTAAGACCAAACCTCAGCCGACAGGGAAAGGTAGCGAATTCCAGAGCCCCTGTTCGCCGTTCGCGAACGGAAAGGGTTGACGGCGCTGTGGCACACCGCTATTTTATGCATGAATAAAATGCGATCGTCCGGCCATCGGCAGCAGTGATTTCCCGCGTCGAAGAGAGGTCCGGC
>DAOTWO010000072.1:0-8688 GCA_034435855.1 Thermomicrobium sp.
GACGAAGACCAAAGGGATCACGTATGGCCAGCCATCCTCGTCGATCGTGGCAACATGCAGGACACGTTGTTCGCGAAGCCAAGCACGAGCCGCTGCATCGGGCATGAGGGGCCTTTCGGGAAGTATTTTGCCACGAAAGCCCCACGGCAGATCCTGGATATTCATTGCGTCTCTCCCTGGTTGCTGGTGACCGCGACAAGTCGCTTGTTGTTGTATCGACATGACATGCGGACCGTATCTGTTCGTCTCCCTCGCTCGTTGGAAGGTGACCTGCCGACGCAGGCGAGTCACGGAAAAATCCCCCGACCACCTCATGAATCTCCATCAACCACGCAGAGGGTGAGGGCAAGCGTCCTTGTGTTGGGACAGAGGCGACTTCCAGCGTTTTGGAGACACAGAGAGCGGACGACAGCGCTCGCTCCGCCGGCACGCGGTCGACCATGGCTAGCAGATGACCGTACCGATGCGATCAGCCCCTACGTTGAGCACCACAGTAAGAGCGTTGCGCCGTGCCTCTGAGGCACAGCGAAGGAGTGGGAATCACCCTGGTTGTGGAGAAACAGAGCAGCGGGTGTGGATAAGTCACTGCGGTTGTCCACACCACAAGGAGGAGATATGTGGGCAGGTATGCCGGTCCGTGAGGACAGCGGGTGGAGAGAAAAGTGGAGGTGCCAAGATAGCAGCAGGCTTCCGCACAGTGGTTTCAAGGAGCAGGCAACTCATCCACAGCGCGTGAGTGCCTATCTCGGCTTCTCCATGCGCTTTTTCCAACTTTCCCCATTCTCCACGATCCCGACTACGGTGACGGAGTCAATCTTCTACGATGTGCACACGCGTGAACCACAACGGAGTTCCTGGAACATGCGACAATCGCTTGCGAGGTAACGTGGGCGGTGAGCGGGAGGAGTCCGACGGTGGAAAGACGATGGGATGTGATCGTTGTTGGTCTGGGAATCATGGGCTCCGCGGCAGCTGCGGCCTTAGCGCGACGTGGTGTGCGTGTATTGGGACTCGAACAGCATGCACCCTTCCACGCACTAGGGTCATCGCATGGGAAGACGCGGATTATCCGTGAAGCATATTTCGAGTCGCCGGAGTATGTCCCATTGGTACAGCGGGCATATGTTCTGTGGCAGGAACTCGCAGAGCGGACAGGTCGGCAGCTCTTGCAGATCACTGGCGGTGTGAGCATCGGCCGGCCTGACAGTCCGTTCATCACCGGCGCTCGGGAGAGCGCGTTGCGTCACGGATTACCACACGAACTCCTCGACGCCGAGCAGGCACGACAACGCTTTCCGGCCCTGGCGGTTCCCGAGGAGTTTGTGGCGCTTGTAGAGGGAAGGGCAGGAATTCTCTTTGCAGAAGAGTGTTGGCGTGCGTTCTGTGAGGACGCAACGCGTCACGGCGCGGAGCTGCGTTTCGGGGTCGCTGTTCGGTCATTTCGTGCAGAGGGGGACGGAGTATTCGTCGAGACTGATGGGGAACGGCTACTGGCCGAGCGTGTGGTGATTACGGCTGGGCCATGGGCTCCGGTGGTGCTGAGCGAGCTCGGGTTACCGCTGACGGTCCGGCGTGTCTTGGTGGTGCATGTCCTGCCGCGTCAGCCAGAGCTGTGTACACCAGACCGACTCCCTATCTTTCTCCTGGACGTGCCTGAGGGGGAGTACTATGGCTTTCCGTTGTTGCCCGACCAGGGTGTGAAATTCGGTCGGCACGACAGCGGCGAGTCGTGCACGCCAGAAACAGCGCGGCGCACGGTACGTGACGAGGAAGTTCGTTCGATGACGACCGTTCTTCAACGGTACGTACCCGGTGCAACAGGTTCTGTGCAGATGAGTTTGACCTGCCTCTATACGATGACGCCAGATGCTCATTTCATTGTCGATCGGCATCCGCGATGGCCGCAGGTGGTGTTCGCGTGTGGGTTTTCCGGGCATGGGTTTAAGTTCGCTCCCACGATCGGTGAAGCGCTGGCCGACCTGGTATTGGAGGGTGGGACGACGTTGCCGATTGGTTTCTTGGGGAAAGATCGCTTCGCGACGACTCAGTAGTAACGGGTGCGGGTACGGTGGTAGGGCGGAGCATCAGGTGGGAGTGCCTGCCCAAGTTTCCACAGTGCCCAATCGAGCTGCCATGCCGCAGCGCGGTATCCAGCGGCACGGCGGCGAGCAACGAGTTCATCGACTGCACAAATCGTTGCGGCACGAATCTCGACTTCCTCGGGGGAGCCGGCGGGGAGTTCTTGTCGTGCGTCGATGCGGGCGGCGAGATGGGGATGATACTCGAGAGCACCGTAATAGCGAAGAACCTGGGGTAGTTTGTAGTCGGCGAAGGCTGTGAGCGCCTCGAGATCGTCGAAGTGACCGAGCTCTCGCCCCTGGAAGGCACCTGCCAGGTCGCTACACAGGAGTTGCGCGCGCTTATAGAACGGGACGCGAAGGGTGCCATAAGTTGCGACATCGTCAAACGAGGGGAAGACCTGGACGACAAGCTGGACGAGTTGTGTGGCACGGTGATGAGCTTGGCGGATGAGCGTTGCAAAGGTGCCGGCACAGGCGTTGGACAGACCGTGAGCGACCTCACGGATGTGTGCGATGCGCCATTCAAGAAGGGGGATGGTACCGTCACCAGCGAAGAGGTCGGCGATCTGGCTATCGGTGAGTTGGGAGAGGAAGGAAGGGTCGTAGAGGGGGAGGCCGGCATCGAGCGCGCGACGGAGCGCGGCGGTCAGTGCCCAGTAACCGTCGTACCATGTCCCGGCGTAGGAGACGCGCCAACGTGGTTCTCCCCAAAAGCAGAAATTCAGGGCATCGAGGAGGAGAACATAGTTGGCAGTCTGGTCGGGCGTACCGCGCCAGTGCAAGGGATGATCCCAGTCAGGAAGATCGGGAAGGGGATGGGGCAGCAGAGAAGCAAGCCGGTCAAGACCCTCGGGATGGAGGCGTACCCACCGGGCGCGGGAGAGGACTTGGTGAGCAGCGGCACGAACTCCAAGTGGATCAGCGGTCATCGACACGGCTGCGCATCCTGTCGGATTGCCAACGAGCGGACGTAGTTCTGGGAGGATTCGGCTACGCGAGGGCCGAACCCGGTTGAGTATACTGGCAGCACCATGCCAGGTGAGGACAGGTGTGGAGGGGGCGATGAGCACAATCCCGCTCGCTGAGGCCGTAACCCGAGCCGAGACGGCGCTCGAGAAAGGTCGGCTGGAGGATGCACGGCAATTGGTAGAGGCCGTGCGGAGGGTAGCGCCGGAAGCGGTGAGTACTCAACGGCTCTGGGGCGGGTTGTTGCTGCGGCGAGGGGAGTTCGTTGCGGCTGAGGAGATCTTGGGACGTGTGGTGCAGGTGAATCCGGAAGATGCGCGAGCCTGGGCGCTGCTTGCGGAGAGCCGGCGAACGCGTGGAGAACGGGAGGAGGCACGTGCGCTGCTCCAGGTGGCGTGGGAATGTGCACCGTGGCAGCGGACGTATGCACAACAATTGGCCGAGTGGTTCGCGGAGGATGGGATTGAGGGGCAATTGTTCCCCTCAGCAGCGTGCCTGTCGGCGTGGTATTTCGTCCAGGGATGGTGGGCGCGAGCGAGCGAGGAGTGTCGGGCGGCGCTGGAGCGGTTGGGCGAACGATGGGACGTGCGGCAGCGACTGTGCCTGGCCTTGTGGTGGCAAGGTGCTCGGCGCGAGGCAGCTGGAGAAGCGGAGCGAATCTTAAGCGTGCACCCAGAAATGATAGGGGCGCTCGTGGTGGCCGCACTGAGTGCGCGAGAACGGGGTGACGAAGGGGAAGCACGACGTCATCGGGAGCTTTTGTGGGAGCTCGATCCTGTAGGAGAAGTGATCGAGCGAACTGTGCCAATGGAGCGATGGGAGGAGCGGGCGTGGCTTGCTCTGCCAGAACCCATCGTAGTGGAAGAACACTGGCTGGTGGCGCCGTTGGGGGAGACGGAACTCCTGTGGGAGTTGCCAAGTGAGGAGGAGTTGGAAGCTGCACGACCGAGTGGTGTGGCGCCACTAATGGAGGCGGCGATCCTGAAAGAGATCGAGCTCGCGTTCGGGAGGGTGAGCGAGGGGAATGAGCGTAGGGAAGAGGGAGTCGAGTCGGCGGGAGAAGAGGAGTTGGATTTAGCTGAAGAGCTTGATTTCGCGGGTTTACGCGCGGAACTAGAGGCTGGAGGGACTGGGCTGAGTGAAGAGTGGGGGACTGCGGTTGAGGAGGTGGCAGAGGAGTCGGGGGAGGTACCGAGCGAAGAGGAACTCTCCGGTGTGGTTTCGGGGTGGGGTGAGGAGGGGACGGAAGAGAAGATCGTTGGGGTGGGTGTCGAGACGGTCAGTGCAGGAGGAATTGGCGAGACGAGTGAGGGCGGCGAGTCCGTGGAGTGGGGAACTGGAGAGGAAATCGTTGGAGCGCGGGAAGTTGAGGACACGGAGGCAGAGACGGTAACTGCCGAGGAGGAGCGAGGGGGCGAGGGAGTAGCGCAAGTTCGCGAGCTCCTGGCGCGCGGTGAAGTCCGGGAGGCTGTACGACGCGCGCAGGTGATGGTGTACCAAGGCAGCGCCGTGGATGAGTTGATTCCGCTGTTGGAACGAACCGTGGCAGAGGGCGGGGCAGGGGCGCGACAAGCAGCGATGACGCTGGGGGCGATTTATCGTCGGCGGGGCGAGGGAGGATTGGCGGCACGATACTATGAGTTGTCGCTGCGGGTGCGTAGCGAGTAGGCTCTGTGTCGAAAAGTGGTGACTGGCAGGCGGGCGCGCGGGCGCCCGCGTCTCGTGACTGGAGGGTAGGAGCGTGGAGCGATCGTTGATCATCGTAAAGCCGGACGCGGTGCAGCGTGGGTTGATTGGGGAGGTGCTGCGGCGCTTGGAGCAGCGGGGTCTACGTTTCGTGGGCTTGAAGTTGATGCAGATCGACCGCAAGTTGGCTGAGCAGCACTATGCAGAGCACCGGGGAAAGCCGTTTTTTGAGGAGCTGCTGGAGTTTATCACGTCGGGGCCAGTCGTGGTCGGTGTAGTGGAGGGGCCGCGCGCGATTGAGGTGACGCGGAAGACGATGGGCGCAACGGATCCCGCAAAAGCGGAGCCGGGAACAATTCGCGGCGATCTTGCACTGACGATCGGGCAGAATGTCATCCACGGGTCGGATAGTCCGGAAAAGGCAGCCTACGAGATCGGGCTGTTTTTCCGTGAGGACGAACTGGTGAGCTATGAACGAGCGATCGACCAGTGGATCATGGGCTGAAGGAAGTGTTTCACGTGAAACATGCGAAGGGGACGTCACGTGACGTCCCCTTCCGCTATTTCTGTGTTCTGTCTCAACTATCGCTCTGGCGAATGATGAGCGGATGCTTGTGCCATGCAGCAAGGAGTCGTGCAACCTCGTCACGGAGCTCGACGTCGCTGATACTGGGATCGATTTCCTCAATCTCCTCGTACGGCTCGCCACCGAACCACTCCCGACCAGCTGCCGTATGGACCAGTGTCCGGTGGAGAATCCGTTCGCGCCGCAGCACCAACCGTTCGCCATCGCGCACGAGATACAGGCCAAATCCTGGTGCCAAGGAGATGCCAACAACCTCCTGTTCCGGATCGTCTACCAAAACCGGGTAGCCCGGCACCGTCCGATCCTCTAGCTGCTCGACAATCCGTCGCAGCATCGGCAACAGCCGCTGTCGCAATACCTCGAACCCGTCAGGTGTACTCACGCGCCACGCTCCCCACGTTCTCGCCGATATCCCTGTCCGTCCAGCCCGAAGAGGCGAAACCCCCATCGCACTGCTGGGCCGACTGTGAGTGCTACGATTATCGTGCCAATCCCAAAGGATCCGCCCAAACCGATCCCGGCCAGGGTGACCCCAACTTCCATTGCCCAGCGGATCCAGCCCACAGACCAGCGTGTCCGTCGCGCCAGAGCGAGCATTAAGCTGTCACGCGGCCCAGCCCCAAAATCGGCCGCGATGTACATCCCGCTTGCAATGCCGAGCAGCACCACTGATGCCGCGACTTCGAATAGCCCCACGAGCGGTTGCGAGGCCGGGGGCACCAAATTCATCCACAGGATGAGGTCGGTGAAGACGCCAATTAGGAGAAAGTTCGCAATTGTCCCAATCCCAGGTGGCACACCTAGTAACCAGCCACCTCCCACCGCAACGATGCTGACCGCGATACTCGCTTGCCCCACGGTGAGCGGGGTGTGACGAGCGATCCCGTCGTGGAAAACCATCCAGGAATAGGCGCCGAGGCCGCTCTGCAACCCCAAAACGAGTGCCAGCGCAAAAAGGAACAGTCCGGCAACAAGCAGAGCCCATCGCTGTATCGTCGCTACCCTTTGACGGCTCGTGCCCGCCCACAGTGCCATCGCTCCCCCTCCGATGCCAACTCTACCGCAGCGGCGGGCATATTGGAGCATCGTCGCATCGTGGCCCATTCAGTCCGTCCTTCGCGAACCGCGCTCCTCGAGTACCCCCGGCAGGTGATGGCTGCCGAAGACCTCATGTCTCTTTCTGTCCCCACGCGGGTTCCGCCGTCCGCCGTTCTTCAGGATAACCACGCCCGGCACCGCAATAGCTCCGGCTCCCACAATGAGCGTCCGATATTTCCTCCCACTCCCTCGGATGCCGCCCACACAGTTCACAAAGTTCCCTTCTGCCCTACCCTGCGCCCATACTACCTGCACCGCCTCGCCCAACTTCACAAACGGCACAGGTCTGAACGCGAAGAACCCTCACGGTGGCGCACCCGTACGGAAGCGGCACGCTCTGGTCAACACAGGAGCCGGCTGCTCCACGACCAAACGCCTACTGCTGGCTAGAAGCGTGGATCCACGTCATGACGGCTGCCTGTTTGTTGAGGGGGCTTCTGGAACCGTTCTTTGGTGACGTCCTCCTTCAGGTGCCAAGATGCGTGTCCAGTCTGCCACAACTGAGTCTTCTCCACTATGCTTCCTCCGCTGCCTTGCCTGTATCACGACGAATAGGCCCTCTTTGGTCAATCCCCACTGGTCGTTCAAGCAACCCGTCGGGCACACTCGAGGATCGCGCAGGAACGGGGACACGCGACGTCGCCCGCTCCCGCAACGAAGTCGAGAAGAGACGTTTCATGAGGTCGAAAGGAGGCCGTGTGCGCGATCGACCACTACGGATCCTTGGTATTCCGGGCTCGCTGCGCCGTCAATCCTACAACCGTGGACTCCTCCTGGCCGCACAAGAACTTGCTCCCCCTGACGTCACGATTGAGCTCTACGAGCTGCATGACCTTCCACTTTATGACCAGGACTTGGAAGAGGCTGGGCCGCCTGCAACGGTGCTGCACTTCAAACGTGCCATCGCCGAAGCGGATGCCTTGCTCATCGCGACACCTGAATATAACTGGAGCGTTCCTGGGCCGTTGAAGAATGCAATCGACTGGGCATCACGACCGCCGGCCACCAGTCCACTTCGCCGCAAGCCGGTGGCCCTCATGGGCGCTGCTACTGGGGTCTCCGGGACCATGCGCGCCCAGCTCGCTCTGCGACAAATCTTCGCTTCCACCGAGTCCTATGTCCTACCAAAGCCGGATGTCTTTGTCCGTGAGGCAGCGGGACTGTTCCAAGAGGGACGTCTCGTCGACCAAGAAACACGCGAACGCATTCGCCAACTTCTTGAGGCGCTCGTCGCCTGGACGCTTCGCTTTCGCGAGTAGCCCTGGCGAGAGCACAGAGCTCGCATGGGTCATACGAGAAGGCGTACTGGCCCTGAACTCACAAATCGCGCTGTGATCTCTGAGAATGATCATCGACAGCTCAACAACGGGAGCTGGAGCCCTGGGTCGAACGACGCACCGACCCGCATACCCAGCAGACGCCCCAGCTCCCGCCCCTTCACGACATTGTTTTGGAACTCTTTGCTGTCTCTCTGGTTCTAGCTCCGGCTGTGCACGCGACAGGCAGCGCGTGACGCGCGCTCAGGATCGAAGAACAACAGAACGCTCGTTCCGCCTTACCACCGAGGTATCTCTCTTCCCTCTGAGAGCGGTTCCGCTCATCACCGACCGACTTACAGCGCTGCAACGTGCTGCCGGCGGGCGCATTGACCTGGAATGGGCGTTGGTGCCAGACCTCGTGAGGAGCTCCACAGACTATGGAGACTTGCGACTCGTTAGTCCCTTGGGCATTGATAGAAGGCAAACGACCGAACATTGAATACACACTGAGCGAGACGCTACGAACCCCCTTGTCGACAAAGCAGGTACTTTGGTAGTCAGAGCTCGCGACTGTCGACCTGTATCCGAACCGATACCTGGGAATCTGGCGGCAAGGAATGAGGGTACCGAACCGCTTCTCCTGCCATCCCTCAGCAGCGCCTCGCGAACTACGCTCGCCCCAGTCTGATCTGCCACTGCCTCCGACTGCTCACCCTCATATCCACTATAGCGAGGTGAAGCGCGTGTACAAGACAGCGAGTCGTGCTGTGCGACAACAACGTCTAAGGACTTTCGGGCCAGCCCCGCGTGACCAAAACATGAGAAGCGCCGCATCCTTCAGGCCAGGTCCCTCGGGCAGTGATCGCCTCCATAAGCCACTGAGATAGCGGCAAGGACTCGTGCCCAGCGACGTACCTCGCTAGCATGCCCGTCTCCGGAATCACCGACGTGCTACGTCGCTCGTGAACACGATGCACACTGCGGCTTCTGTGGTGGCCACCGCTACACGCAT
>DAOTWO010000073.1:0-14025 GCA_034435855.1 Thermomicrobium sp.
GAGGAGGAAGTTCTGGTTCCCAAGTTGGAGCGGCTGCTGGCCCAACTTGCGCAGGAGTGCGCCTCATTCGTCCTCGACTATTCGGCCGGCGAGTTCGCCTGTGTGGCGTTCGACGAGCATGGACGGACGCTTGCCAACGTGGTCGCTCCCGAACCCTCCAGTGCTGTCGCTCAAGCGTTGGTTTTCATCCGAGCAGAACGATCAGCGCATGAGCGCGGATCGTAGAGACGTATATGGTCACGGCCACCGCGTTGACATCCGTTCGGGTCAACGCGGTGTGCTGTGTTCGTTGGCCCCAGTCGACCAGTCGAGCACGAAACCAGCGCGACGAAGGAGCGATACGAGCCGAGCTCGGTGCCGTGCCTCAAAGTCGACGACGAGCAAATCGAATTGCCCGAGCGGGGCGACGTGCCACCGTGCGGTCTCTAAGGCAGCGCGAGCACGCTCGCGGTCCTCGCTGCTGCTGAAACGGAGGTGAAGTGCCGCACGAGCTAACACCGGTCGGCTCTGTGCGAACCAGGTGAGCAGGGTGTCTCGCCAAACCGGTGGCAGTGGGCGACCGTATGCTGCCTCGAGCGTGCGCAGCACCACATGGCCGAGCTCCTCGGGTGCTCGCGGCGCTGACTCACTCCGGACTGCCGCAACGACGTAGCGAGCGACCGACTGCGGGGTTACCTGCCAACCGGGTTCTCGCTCTGTTGGGCGTAGGTCGCCAAGACGCAGAAGAAGCCAAGCGAGTTCCGGGGTGAGTGTCGCTAGTTCAATTGGCGGACAACCCTTCGCACTGAGGCTTGCAGTGACAGAATGTGCCGGAGGGTCAGTTCGGAGTCCGAGGAGCCAAGCGCCCCACGGCGTTACGCGAACGGCAAGTGTACCCGCCGTCGTCTGACCGCGCGCAAGAACCCCCACCCAATCGAGTTCACGCGCGAGGCGCTCGTGACGATGTTCGGGCTTACCGGACAGCGGGCGATGACCGACGATCGCTGCCCACTCATACCAGGTATCGATTGCAAGGGAGCGGAGCGTCCTGAGAATGCGGTCTGCTTCGGCACGCTGTCCCGGATCCAACGTGAAGCGCCAGGCGCGGAGCAGTCGCCGTCCCTGTTCAGGGAACGGAAGTCGGAGCCAACTCGCATGTCGCGCCCGGTTGACCGTTCCCTCAGACCCAACCAGACCGAGTACGCGAACGATGCGCTGGAGAAACTCGACATATAAGGCTTGTTCGCTGGGCTCGTGACGGAACCAGCGATGAGTGGCCGCTTGAGCACTGTCGTCCTTGGTACTGGAGCCAGCTGAACCTGCTGCGCCGCTGTCCCGATGAACGCGTGCCAGGAGCGAAAGGAGATCGAGAAGAGTCACTGTTGGCAACCAGTGTGTCATCGACCCGGCAAGATCGATCGGCTGCGGGTGGGTGGGCTTGACACGGACGCTGGTCAGTAATGACGGAAGGAGCAAAGAGAGTCGCCCACTTTCCTCTGTGCGCCAGACAAGTCCCCAACGAGCTAGTTCCGCGATGGTCCGCCGTAGTTCGCCGAATGACCAGTGTGGCTCGGCGAGCAGGACGGCAACGGGGAGCGGTCGCTGGTCACTGCTCAGACGGTCGAGAAGTTGCTGTGCACGCGGAGAGAGCGAGGTGCGGATATCGCGTTGTAGTGCAGGATCTGCGAGTCGCGTGGTGAGATAGGTGACAGCCTCCTCGCGAGTCGTCACGGTCGGCAGAACCCGCATCCCGTATCGTTCGGCAAGCTCTAAAAGTTCGTGGTCAGTGAGCCGGTCCAAGAGTTCACTGATACCGGCCTCGACGGAAAGTGGGTCGTCGCGTTCCTGTTGGAGCCGGGTGGCGAGGCGAGCGAGCTCGGTGGGCAGATAAAGCGTTGGTCCGTCATCTGTCGATTGGCTCGCCACAATGGCAGCACTGTACAGTTTGCGAAGAATGGGGAGAACCACGGACTCGTCAGCACCAAGTTCCCTTGCCAAATCGGTAGGGCGGAGCGCGGTACGAAGGCGCGCCAGCAAAGCGACTGTCTTCCAGGCCAGGGGGCCGATTCGTTCCAGTCCGAGCGCAAGTTGCCAGGGATCGGTCAGCAATGGATAGAGCGAACCAACGAGATCAGATGCCCCACTCGTACTGGGCAGATCCCAGAATCGGGCCGCGGCAGTCAAGCTCTGCAGTGCGCGCTCGTGCAGGACGACCAGCAAAGGACGCATCGAGTCGCTCCGCTCATCGTTGTGGTCAAGAGCAACTGTAGGTTGCGGGGGCCGAAGCGGCAAGCTCCTCAGTCTTGACCCTCAACTGCAAAGTCGAGCGCTGGGGCCGAGGCTGGGGCGGTGACCGGGCGACGCCGGAGTTCGACAAGGAGGTGATGGTAGCGGAGGACAAGAATGAGTAGCCCCACCATGGTTCGGAAGCCGAGTCCCAAGGCGCGGTACGTGACCGCGATGGCAGTTGCTCGTGCAAAGCCGATGCCGACAACGTTGAGTAGGCCGACGAGGCTCAGTTCGCTTGTGCCAAACCCGTTCGGGATCGGTAGGAGCAGGTGAGCCAGCATCGTCATGCCATGGACATAGAGGGCTTCGTGGGGACCGAGACCACGGAGCGTCATGGCATCTGCGAGCAGAAGGAGAATCGCCACAGCGATGAGGGAGGAGAAGATGCTTGCGGCGATACCAGGCCCCAGGGCGTGCGGACGGCAAAGCAAAAGCAGCGTCCTGCGTGCGTCCTCTTCCGCCGGAACGATGCGACGTGTCAGCCGCCGCTTGCCGAGTGCCTGAGTCAAGGCCGAGGCGATGCGTTCACTGCGGATCGCCGCTACAGCGAGGACTGCAACGAGGACACCTCCGACTGGAACAGTAAACTGCAGGCTCGACTGTGCGGTGAGAGCGATCCCGGTGGCTGCCACGAGAGAGACGGCGATGAGATCGCCAAGGCCTTGGGCCAGGAGTGGCGGTGTGGTATGTCGCAAGCGGACTTGGCCATCCCCATGTTCTTCGGCGAGACGTGCTGAAAGCAGTGCCCCACCAGGTACCGCACTGGCAGCCTGCGCGGCGAGATAGCTCGTGAGGCCATCGAAAAGGCGGATCGGAAGGCGGGCGGCCCGCAGATACCACGCCCAGCGTAATCCCTTAATCAGCTCGTTGGCCCCGAGCAGTGCCAGCAGCATGAAGGCGACGGTGGGCGAAAGGCGGCTGAGTGTGGTCGTGATGACATCAGGGTCTCTGAATGCCCAGACCGCACAACCGAAAGCGATAGCGAGCACGAGGAGAACGAGCATTCGGCGCATCTAAAACCTCACAGAGACGAGAAATAGCCCGAACTCGGGCGACGCCCAGCGTGTTGCGTCGTCCGCCCGGGCCGTTGTACGACCGTCCATCTGGTAGGGAAGCCGTTCTTCCGAGTGCCTATGCCCGAGGCGAAGGACTCGGCAGGAAGTATACGGAGCACCGCCGCGACCGGCAAGTCGCGTGCTCGCTCCTTCACTGTTCAACGTTTCACCAGCCACTAGCAACGATCAGCTCGGCAACAAGACGACCACGTGTGATCTCGTCTGGCTGCCCGATCCGATCGGGCCACCACTCAAGCCGGGCACGCTCGAAGAGCTGAGCCACGTACCAACGTCCATCAGGGAGATCGACTCGGAATTCCTCGGTGATGGGCAGGCCAAAGACCTCGCGGCCACCGTGAGCGAGCCAGTACGCTTTGAAACCGTGGCTCAGTGAGTGTCCAGTCTCGTCAAAGTACAGGCGGTCATCGGAATCAGGGAACGGCTCGATTGGCTGCCATGCTTCGAACGGAGCAGGCGCATAGTATCCGATCGGAAGTTCCCGAACTGTGTTCGCAGCAACGTCGTAGATGAGCACTGCTCGCTCGAAATACTGGACGAAGCGCACTGAGCCATCAATCTGCACCTCGCGGAAGAACTCGCTCAGCGGCAGCCCATACCGTTGCCAGCTGCCCCCACGTTCCCAGGCCTCGAACAGAAAACGTGGTATGTTGTGACCGGTTTCCGGGAAATGCACAGAGCGACTGGGATCCTGAGGGGGAACAGGATCAAGTGGCGGACGTTCTCCTGGATGGACGGTGACCGTGTCCTCATATCCGGTCGGTGGTGCAGGCAAGGGGGAGGGAGGATCGCCGATCATCCACAAGAACGTCACCGTGACCCAGTCAGACTGCGTCATGCCCAGTGCTGCGAATGCCCCATCGGCGATGTCCATACCAGCGGGACTGGCAACGACCCGCCCCCAGCCGTCCTTGCCACCGTTGTAGCCATCGAAGTACGCCGCCTGTGCGGCCGGGATGCCTTGGGGCAGGCCTTTCCATCGGCGGACCTCGGGCGGGTTCCAAAAGTCATCGTCAACATTCCACGGACCCACGTCCCAGACTGGCAGGACGAGACTTCGTCCACGATATTCCACCAGAACCCGGAACTCTTGGCCGCCATTACTGGCGAGTGCGCAACGACAAGGGAGCGTAACAAAAAAGTCGTTGGGCTGAATCACGTGCCCGTTTGCCGTGCGCTCGCCTACTAAGCCAAGCCGGTGCGCGTAGATGCGGAATGTCGCCTTGCGCTGTAAGCTCGAACCGAGTCGAGCTTGCCCGCCAGCGGGCGCCAAATAGTCAGCAAGCGCCCAACCAGTGTAGCTTCCCCACTGGACGTTCCACCATTGATTTCCAGCACTGTCTCGTTGGGGACCAGCGAGAATCTGGACGGTCGTACCTTCCGGCATGACGTCAAGCACTGCATAGTGATAGCCGGGGCCGGAGCGCAGGTTCAGTCCATCTCCGTTTGTCCCGGCGACGCGAGCTGGCTGGCCGATACTGAGAAGCACCTCGGCACGAGCCCGAACAGGAGGAAACAGGAGAAGTGCGAGAAGGAGCACGAGAGCAACCCTTGAGATCACCCGCGTCCGTTCGCGCACTGAACCCACCTCCGCGTCCGAACATCTCCATGAGCGGTTGCAGCCAATCTAGCAGACTGGACCGCGGTTGGCAAGCTGAGCGTTGTACTTCGGTGTTCCCCGCACCAACGCGTTGCCGCTCCATGCGATACTGTGTCCGCGGCTGTGCCAATTGGGCAAGTGTCGTCGGTGCATTCTACGCCCCAAGACGAGCGAGTGCGTGCCGAAGCAGGCGGAGATGCACTCGGGCAACATCTGGCCACGTTACCGTGTGGGAAAGTACCTTACTGCACAGTGGTTTTGCGTGCTCCATGACTCTCGGATCGAGACTCGGTCGCGCAGACCGCCATGAGGCGCGGAGTGACTGCTAGCGCGCGACAGCTCGTTTGGTGTTCGTCACGGTATTGGGATGAGAGCTCGGACTACAATCGGGAGCGTGTCAGGTACTGGGGAGCAGGGGGTATCCGTGACGACGCTCGATGGACGACTCAAACCGGAAGACTTGGATCGGTTGGAAGCGCTCGCGCGGCAGTTGCGCCGCGAGGTGCTCATCATGACGAGTGAGGCGGGCTCAGGGCACCCGACAAGTTCGTTTTCGGCGGTCGAAATCCTTGTCGCACTCTATTTTGGTGGGATTCTCCGCTACGATCCAGCGCAGCCGCACTGGCCAGATCGCGATCGCTTTATTCTTTCCAAGGGGCACGCCGCCCCGATTCTCTACGCCGTTCTTGCCGAGGCGGGTTTCTTTCCGAAAGACCTCCTGCGGACACTGCGTCGGCTCGGTAGCCCGCTGGAAGGCCATCCAAACATGCGTCGACTTCCCGGGGTGGAAGCCTCGACCGGTAGCCTTGGCCAAGGGTTGTCGATCGGTCTGGGTCATGCCGTCGCGGCCCGGCTCGACGGCCGGGATTACCATGTGTTTGTCCTCCTCGGTGACGGTGAGATTGAGGAGGGACAAATATGGGAAGCCGCGATGGCGGCTGCCCAATGGCGCGTGCACAACCTGGTCGCGATCGTCGACCACAACGGCTATCAGCAGACAGCTCCAGTCTCAGCAATCACTGATCCGCGGGGCTATGTCGATAAGTGGCGCGCGTTCGGGTGGCACGTCAGCGAGGTGGACGGACACAATCTCGCTGCCGTGCACGAAGCGTTGCGCTTCGCAAAGGCATACCGCGACGGCCCGGCCTGTATTATCGCCCATACTGTCAAGGGCAAGGGGGTCTCATTCCTCGAACGCGACTTCACTTGGCACGGTCGTGCCGTCCCGCGGGATCGGCTCGAAAGAGCACTGGAGGAGCTAGCATGAATCTCGGAACGCGAGCTGGACTTCGGCTGGGCAAGGCCACGCGTGACGCATTCGGAGAGGCGTTGCGCGAGCTCGGTCGGGAGTTTCCCGATCTTGTTGTTGTCGATGGTGACGTGAGCAATTCGACGCGGACAGAATATTTTGCCCAAGTATTTCCCGAGCGCTTCTTTAATGTCGGCATCGCTGAATCGAACCTTGTCGGAGTTGCCTCCGGTCTGGCAGCAAGCGGCAAGCGGGTGGTTGCTGCAAGCTTTGCCTGCTTTCTCCTCTGCAATGCATTTGATCAAATTCGTATGGGTGTCGCATTCCCGCGGCTCAACGTGAAGTTGGTCGGCAGTCATGCTGGCATCAGTATCGGCGAGGATGGCCCCTCACAGATGGGGATCGAAGACGTGGCACTTGCGCTCGCGCTGCCAGGCGTAGCGGTGTTGGTGCCAGCAGACGAGCATGCAACACGAGCAGCGGCTCGAGCGATGCTCACCTGGGAGGGGCCGACCTATCTGCGACTGGGTCGTCCACCGGTACCAGTCATCTACGAGCCGTCGGTCGAGTTTGTCATCGGCCGCGCATTTCGCCTTCGCGAGGGAAACGACATCACACTAATCGCGAACGGTCTTATGGTGGCTGCTGCGCTTGATGCTGCCGAGGAGCTGGCGGCGCGCGGTGTCCAGGCACGGGTGCTGGACATGGCCACTGTTCGCCCGCTCGACGTGAAAGCGGTTGTGGAGGCGGCCCGGGAGACGCGCGGAATCGTCGTGGCCGAGGAACATCTCCACTATGGTGGGCTGGGAAGTGTCGTGGCGATGACGGTGGCGCAGCATCATCCCTGTCCGATGGCATTCGTCGATCTCGACGACACGTATGCCGAGTCGGGTGCGCCGGACGAGCTCCTTCGGGCCTATGGCTTGACGAGTGATCGGATCGTGGCCTCGGCTATCGAGCTTTTGGAACGGACGTGACGGTGCAAAAAGAGCGAGCGAAGGAACGCGCTGCGCACTATGCGGCCTCACTGGTCGAAGATGGCATGGTGGTTGGTCTTGGCTCCGGCTCGACCGCCGAGCTGGCGGTGCGCGCGCTCGGTGAGCGCGTTCGCACCGGGCTCCGCATCATCGGTGTACCGACGTCACGTCGGACGGCTGCTCTTGCGCGCCGTGTGGGGCTGAAACTGTGC
This sequence comes from Thermomicrobium sp., assembly GCA_034435855.1. Lineage (GTDB taxonomy): Bacteria > Chloroflexota > Chloroflexia > Thermomicrobiales > Thermomicrobiaceae > Thermomicrobium. The sequence continues at coordinate 7,380 of DAOTWO010000073.1, forward strand.
GACCCAGAGTCCGTCGACCGGGTTGATCTGGCGATCGATGGGGCCGACGAAGTTGAAGAGCGGTCGTTGGCGCTCCTCAAGGGTCGCGGTGGCGCGCTTGTTCGCGAGAAGCTGGTGGCTCGAGCCGCTCAGCGTCTTGTCATCGTGGTTGACGAGACGAAGCTGGTGCCTTGCCTGGGCGCACGCTCTCCTGTCCCCGTCGAGGTGGTGCCGTTCGGGTGGTTCTGGTGCGCCCAGTGGCTCAAGGAACTCGGTGGGCAGCCGACGTTGCGTCGTCGACCCAATGGTCGTCCCTATCGCTCGGACAACGGAAACCTGATACTCGACGTGCAGTTCGGGCACATTGAGGATCCTGAGCGGTTGGACGCCCTGGTGAAACGGTTGCCAGGTGTCGTCGACCATGGGCTCTTCCTCGACCTTGCGAATACGGTCGTGGTCGGCAGTGTGAACGACGTACGGATACTCCGTCGGTCTGCGAACTGAAATACCGGCTTGCTCCAAAGCGAAATGGACGGAGCTCCCGTTGCTTCCGTTGCCACTCCGCTGCCTGGGCGCGGTAGGGCGTGACATAAAAGCGAAGGACAGAGGCGAGGAAGTCATTATTTCACCCTTGATCCAATCACAAGGGGAGCGATCTGAGCCATCTTCGAGCGCTCGCGAAGTCAGCGTCCCCTTGGCGATTGGCGCCGGGGACGCTATAGTGTACGTACACACTGTCCGTGCACGTCCACGGGAGGAGGATGCCGTGTCGTGCAGCTTGGTGGAGCACTACGTCAAGCGCGAGCGTTGGCGACGGCGGCAACAACTTGAGTTGGCAGCACCGGTCGAGCCCGAACCAGCAAAGTGGTTCGGCAGACGAGTTCGACAGGAAAAACCGCGGGCGCGGCGTGCCGTAGCAGGAATTCTGGCGGCGCTGGCGGCCCTCGCGGCGCAGCGCGAGAGTGCAGCGACATTCCACGTGGTACAGCCGGGAGAGACCCTGAGCGGGATCGCTGCTCGCTATGGTGTTCCCATTGCGGAACTGGTCGCAGCGAATCAGATCGTAAATCCGGATGTCATCTGGGCTGGGAGTCGACTCGTCATCCCAGAGCGAGAGCTTGCCAGGACACGCATCCACCGTGTGCAACCGGGTGAGACGCTCTCGGCGATTGCACGACGGTATGGTGTCTCGGTCGCTGCACTGGTCGCAGCCAATCGCCTCGCTGATCCCAATCGGATCCTGGTCGGCCAGACCCTGGAGATCCCAGAGCGGGAGGACACGAGGCAACCCGACGAGATAGTTGGACGTTACGTTGTGCAGCGGGGTGATACGCTGACGGCGCTGGCAGAACGATTTGGCGTCCCAGTCCGGGAGCTCGCCGTCGTCAATGGCCTGTCGGATCCAAACCGAATTCTGGTCGGGCAGGTGTTAGTCATTCCGCGAAGTGTAAGCAGTAGTGTTCGTTTGCAGGGCGTGCCGGCGTACCGTCAGTCGCTGCCGCTGAGCTGCGAAGCCGCGGCCTTAAGCATGGTGACGGCGTACTGGGGGCGTCCGATCTCGGAATGGGTCTTCATCGAGAACATGCCGCGTCACCCGAATCCGCACCGTGGTTTCCGGGGTGATATGAATGGTCAATTTGGAGGCACGGACAATTACGGCATCTATGCCGAACCCTTGGTTCCCTTGCTGCAACGCTACGGCTTTCAGGCCGAGGCCGTCTACGCGCAGGGGAACACCGAGCTTCTGAAGAGCGAACTTCGCGCCGGACGTCCAGTCGTGGTCTGGATAACGAACATGGTATCCGTGCAACCGCAGCTTGTCGGGGAATTTGAGGGCGAGCAGTTCGTGCTCGTACCGCAGGAGCACGTGGTAGTCGTGTATGGCTACGACGAAGAGCGGGTCTACGTGGCGGATCCGGGCGATGGTCAGTATCGTGCCTTTGCATGGGAGGATTTCGTCCGTTCATGGGGTTACTTTGACGGCATGATGCTCCGGATCCAGCCAGCTCCGTGGGGCTAGGCGACGAGTCGCGCCGAGAGGAAGACGATCGCAAGCGTCAGCAGCAAGTTGAGTGCGGAGACGACAACAGAAAGACGGAGGAGGCGATGATACCGCTGGCGGTCCGCTGGCTCTCGCGATTGAGCAAGAGCGGCCAGACGTGGACCGAAGATTCGACCATGCACCAGTGTGAGCAGGAGCAGGAGAGCAACGAGGAGCATTTTCGTTGCCAGAATGCGCCCGTAGGTGTTCCTTGGTTCGAGCAGTGTGCTCCAGACGACGCCTCGGTGTTCACCCGTAAGCCAGCCCGTCACGATAAGGAGTACGAGACTCACCCAGGCGAGTGGAGAAAAGCGCCGCCCGAGCGCGGCGGTGAGTGTTGTCTGCTGGGGACGGTCGAGCTCACGGCGCAGGATGGGTCGAACGACGAGGATGAGAAAAAGTTGCCCACCAAGCCAGAACGCCATCGCCACAAGATGGATCCATCGTACGGTTGTCCACAGCCACTCAGTCATCGTCTAACCCCCAGTCGAGCTCCGCTGCGCATGCGTGTCGCGAAACGACACGAACTGTGATCCTATGGAGACCGACGTCAAGGAGCAACGGGAACCGAGCTCTCTTTTTTCCACAAAGAGTTCGTCTCGCGCGCAGGGAGAATGAGGCTGTCCTGAGAAAAGGCGTCTAGCGATCCTCTCGGTTCCTGCTGATCCCCAGGTTCGAGAGGAAGCGGGCGTCAGCCCCAGGGAGCGTCTGACACAAGCCTGTTGCTCGGTGCGGGAGAGGAGCACAGAAGAAGTTCATTGTCTCAGCGTTCTTCGTGAAAACGGGGTGAGGGGTGTCTGGTCTCTATGAGCGAGAAAGATTGTGCACTCGCGGTTGGGTGCCCTGCGCGACCAGTGACTGGAGCAGAGGGGCCGTCTTCGCTTCACCGAAGCACAGCGGAGCTCGAACGACTGCTCCAGTTTGTTGCACGTCAAGCTCTCGAGCACATGGAACGGTAGGTTGCCATGTTCCAGAGAGGCAACGTCCTGCGGGTGTATGCCTGCCAGATAACGGTGGATGAACGGTCGGAATCTCATTCGGAAGACGTAGAGATGGAAGAACAGGTGGAGCGTGAGACGGTAGGGTGGTGCAGAAGAAGACGCTCAGCATCCTTGATGCGAATTGCGATAACTGAAGAGCACTATGACGAGCAAGGGGGAAAACTTCTGGAGAAAAGTCCGTTCGTTCGTCAATACTAGACGGTCCTTGACTGGTTCGGCGGAGGGCGACTAGAGTTAGCGGAGACGCTGCGTATCCACTCGGGCTGTGGCTCGAGCCCGAGAAAAGAAAATAGAGAGCGTGGGCGGTCGTGTAGCGGACGTGCTCGATGAAAGGGCGGCGGCGGTGCAGCAGGTTTCGAGCGGTCCCCTTCGGACCATCGGCATTCCCCGAGAACGGATAGCCCGAGAGCGACGGGTTGCAGCGACGCCTGAAACGGTGAAACGGTTTAGGCGACTCGGGTTTCAGGTTTTGGTTGAGCGTGAAGCAGGGCTGGCCGCGGGATTTACGGACGACGAGTACGCCGAAGCGGGTGCGGAGCTCGTCGAAACAGGACCTGATGTTTACCGGCGTGCCGACATCGTATTGAAGGTACAACGGCCGTTGCCGGAGGAAGTCGAGCTGCTCCGTCCTGGTCAAGTCGTCATCGGTTTCCTCCAGCCACTCATCGCACCGGAGCTTGTCGTTGCGCTGGCAGAACGGGGGGTCATCGCGGTCAGTATGGATACGATCCCGCGTATTACGCGGGCACAGCCGATGGACGCCTTGTCGTCCATGAGCACGGTTGCGGGGTACAAAGCTGTTTTGCTCGCGGCGAACGAGCTGCCGAAGTTTTTCCCGCTGATGATGACGGCGGCGGGAACAATTCGCCCTGCCAAAGTGCTTGTCCTCGGAGCTGGAGTGGCAGGACTGCAAGCGATCGCAACGGCACGGCGTCTTGGTGCGCTGGTCGAAGCGTTCGACACGCGGCCGGTGGTCAAAGAGCAGGTGGAGAGTCTTGGGGCGAAGTTCCTCGAACTCGGCGTGACGACTGAAGAAGTCGGAGGGTACGCGAAAGAGCTCGCGGAAGAGCATCTGCGCCGAGAACAGGAGCTGATCCACAACCACTGTCTCGAAGCAGATGTGGTCATCACGACGGCGCTCGTCCCAGGGCGGCGTGCGCCAGTGCTGATCCGTGAGGAGACGGTGCGCCAAATGCGGCCACGGTCAGTGATCGTGGACCTTGCGGCGGAAATGGGAGGAAACTGCGAACTCACCGTACCTGGTGAGACGATCGTGCGCTATGGGGTCACGATCATGGGCCCGCTCAATCTCCCGAGCGAGATGGCGTACACAGCAAGCCAAATGTACGCGCGGAATGTGGCTGCCTTGCTCGAGCACCTTGCGCCGAAGGGCGAGTTCGCGTGGAACTTTGAGGATGAAATCACCCGGGGAGTTGTGCTGACCAAGGATGGTCAGATCCTGCACGGCCCAACGCTCGAGCGACTGAAGGAGGAAGTGCGGTGAATCAGGAACTGCTGCTCGGTCTCTATGTCCTTATGCTCACGATTTTTCTGGGTTTTGAGGTTATTTCTCGTGTCCCCACCTTGCTTCACACACCCCTCATGTCTGGAACCAACGCTATCCATGGGATTGTCTTGCTGGGTGGGATCCTCGTCGCGGGAACGGCTGAGAACACGCTGACGCTCTTGCTTGGTCTCCTCGGTTGTCTCTTCGGAGCTGGCAACCTCTTCGGTGGAATTGTCGTCACCGATCGGATGCTCGAGATGTTCAAGAAGAAGGAACCGGCGGCCAGGGCGGCGGAAGCGCCGGCTGCGGTGCGTGAGAAGGAAGTGGTGGGGCAGCGGTGATCGAGAACTTGCGAGACGCGATCATCGATCTTGCGTATCTCGCCTGTGCGATCGTCATCATCCTGGGTCTCAAGCGGCTGAGTTCGCCGCGCACAGCGCGCTCCGGCAACCAACTCGTTGCGGCCGGACTCCTGGTTGCGGTTGCCGTGACATTGCTCGATCCACACATTCATTGGCGACCCGCCAATATCGCGGTCATCCTTGTCGGTACCGTCGTGGGTGCCGCTGGGTCGATCTACTTGGCCCGCGTCGTTCCGATGACGGCTATGCCACAGATGGTAGCGCTTTTCAATGGCATGGGCGGGGCAACTGCTGCACTGGTTGCGGTTGCAGAGTTTCAACGTTTCGTCGCCAGTGGCGCAGTGACCAGCGGTGAACGCGCATCCGTCGCTTTCGGAACCACCGTGGGAGCGATCGCGTTTACCGGGAGCGTGATCGCGTTCTTGAAACTGCAAGAGCTCATGACCGGGCGGCCGGTACGCTTCCCGCTGCAGATTCCGGTCAATGTCGCGGTTGCGGCGGGGATCGTGGCGATGTGGATCTGGTTACTGGGGTTCGCTGGCTCGACCCCTAGCGTCTGGATCATGTTTGGTCTGGCGCTCCTCTTTGGCATCTTGCTTGTGCTCCCCGTTGGCGGTGCCGATATGCCGGTAGTCATCTCGGTTCTGAACTCGATGACTGGCCTGGCAGCTGCTGCTGCGGGGTTTGTCCTTGAGAACCAGATCCTCGTTGTTGCGGGTGCGCTGGTGGGCGCTTCGGGTTCGCTGCTCACCATCTTGATGAGCCGCGCCATGAACCGCTCGCTTGCAAATGTGCTCTTCGGAGCGTACCGTACCCGTGCCGCTGGGGCGGCCGTTGGTGAAGCCAAACCGATTCGCGAAACCACGGTCGACGATGCAGCGGTGCTTCTCGCCTATGCAAACCTTGTCATCATTGTTCCCGGCTATGGGCTGGCCGTGGCACAGGCGCAGCACGAACTCGCTGAACTGGCCAACGAACTTGAAAAGCGTGGTGTTGAGGTGAAGTTCGCAATCCATCCGGTCGCTGGTCGTATGCCTGGGCACATGAATGTGCTGTTGGCTGAAGCCAACATCCCCTATGACAAGTTGTACGAAATGGAACAAATCAACGAGGAATTCCAGCGTGCAGATGTCGGGCTCGTTGTGGGGGCAAATGACGTTGTCAATCCAGCGGCGCGGACGGATCCCTCCAGCCCCCTCTACGGTATGCCGATCCTGAATGCTGATCAGGCAAAGAACGTTCTCGTGTTGAAGCGGAGCATGCGTCCAGGCTTTGCGGGTGTAGAGAACGAGCTCTTCCATATGCCGCAGACACGCATGGTATTTGGAGACGCAAAGGAAACGCTTAAGCGCCTCGTGGAAGCAGTCAAAACGGTTTGACGTCGGACTTGTGGAGGACGGCCCAGCGATACTGCCGGCTGGGCTGTCCGTGCCTCTCTGGTTGCCTGACTCTCCGGTGTGTCAACACGGAAAACGCCCTCGCGAGAGTCGACGCAAAGAGGGTCGGCGGCCGGACAGGGCAGCAGGGGTCTTGCGTCTCGCCGCATGCTTCCAGCTGGCTCTGCGAAGAGGGGCGAGTCGTTAGTGCTTGGCGGATTTCCATGCCTCCGTGGAGTGGCGGCGGAAGAGTTATTGCCGACGAGTGCACACAAGTTCACCGTTTGTCACAAGGCTGCTCTCGCGGTCGTACCAGTGAACCCAGGCGAAGGAAAGGGGTGTTTGGCGATGAGTGGCGAGAACCGGTTGGAGCAGTTCCG
>DAOTWO010000074.1:0-3494 GCA_034435855.1 Thermomicrobium sp.
GACCCACGCAACGGAGTGACGGAGCCAGCAGAGTTTACCCTGCCGGCTCCGTGACCAGCCCTACCTAGACACGCACAGTGACCTTTTCCGGTGTGCCATAGGTGTAGAAAGACTCCGGCATGGTCGATGCGCCAAGCCAGACGGTACTCGAGTAGAGATCCGACTCGTGCGAGACGTCCCAGACAACTGTCTGCCAGTTGGGATCGAAGATCAGATATCCGGCGTCGCCCCAGAGTTCGACTCGGTTGCCGCCTGGCTCAAAGACGTAAAGGAACATCGCCTGCGTTGTACCATGCTTCCCCGGGCCAGCTTCGATTTTGATACCCCAGTCGCGGCAGGCGTCAGCGACGTCATAGCAATGTTGCGGATATCCGTACCAGTACGCGATGTGGTGCAGGCGGTTCCCCTGACCAGTGCCGTCCCGCATGACTGCAATTTCGTGCACGAGTGGGCTGACGGAAAGCCAGGATCCCACCTTGTTCCCGTTACCGTCGATCTTTGTTTCGCGCAACTTGAAGCCGAGATACTCGCGCAGGAACGCTTCGTGCGTCTCGACGTCAGTCACAAAGCAGTTGATATGGTCGAGCCGGCGCACCGGCACGCCGTCGAGCGGTCGCCGCTGTGGACGGTTCTTGAGGGCGCTCTTCTGATCCTCGGGGGCCTGATAGTACTCCAGATCCCAGACCAGCTCCATGTGATGCCCATCTGGCATGCGGAAGCGGTAGGCGCGCCCGGCCCCGTATTCGCTCTCCTGCCAGCCGAGGCCGAGTCCGGCCGCCTCGATCTTAGCCGCTGCCTCGTCGAGGAGCTCCGGCGCGGAGACACGCCAGGCAGCGTGCCCGAGTCCGGCTTGTGGGGCCTCGGTCAACTTGAGGGTCCAGAGGAACCAGTCCTCGAACGCCCGGAGGTACACCGACTGTCCCTCACGGTGCACCACGCTCATGCCCAGGAGTTTGGTGAAGAACCAGAGGCTTTCCTCTGGCTTTGGAGTGTAAATCTCGACGTGCGCAAGCTGCGCGACCACCGGAACGCGAACGTCTGCCATGACTCACCCTCCTTTTGGGCGGCTTCCCCAACCTCAGCGTCTGGTCCCGTCCGGTTCCCACACCCATGTAAAGTCGCGCCAGCCTGTGAGATCGTACTGGTTGAGACATTCGTCGACGAGGGCCTTCCACTGTTGCATGAACCCGCGTCGCTCTGCCCACTGCAGCGAATCGAGGTACTTCTGCTCGTGGTTGCCCGCGTAGTTCAATTCGTAGAGACCGTGGCGGCCACCGAATTCCGAATACAGTGCATCCCAGACGAGCTTGTAGAGCTTGCTGCGCTCCTCAGCCGTCATCCCGGTGCCGCGCAGGTAACGATCCAGGATGGGTCGCACCTCCGGATTAAGGAAGTCTCGGTAGCTTGAGACGTTGATAATGGGCGCACCGCCCAGGATGCGCTCGTAGATCTGGCGGATCCGATCCCAAGCGAAGTTAGTATAGACGCGCGCCGCAGCAGCATATTCGAGTCGCGGCACAACCGAACCACCGAGACTCGGCTCGGGATCGCTCACCATAGCAGTGACGATAGCCCACAGGAGGTGTCGCAAGGCGACGAGCTCGCCAACCAACACCTGGTTACCACGGAAGTCTGCTGTCCCGTTGCACTCCAGCCCCTTCTGCAGGAGCCCAATCATGAACTCCAGCTTGATCATGAAGCGGATCGTTGTCTGGAGGTTGAAGCGGTTGAAGAAGCCGGAATCGGCGTAGAAGCGCTTGCACTTGGCAACGTCGCGGTAGATGAGGACATCTTCCCAGGGAATGAACGCCTCGTCGAGCACGAGGAAGGCATCGTTCTCATCGAAGCGGCTGGACAGCGGATTGTCGAAGGGGCTTTCCGCATTCAGCTCGTAGGAGGCGCGCGAGATCAGGTATTGTCGCGGATTGTCCATCCGGACGAAGAAGACGAGGGCCACATCTTCGTCGCGCCCTTCCTGAAGCCGAGCCGCGCTTCCGCTATTGACACCGACGAAGGTACCGTGGGTCAACGCCGAAGCTGTCGCGACCTGTTTGGCGCCACTGACAATAATCCCGCCGTCCGTCTCCTTGACGACGTGGATATACACGTCGCGCACCTCGCTCGGCGGCCGGTTGCGATCAATGGGCGGATCCACAATCACATGGTTCATGAAAAGGACACGGGTCGCGTATTCTCGATACCAGCGCCGGGCCGTGTCGCCGAAGGGTGCATAGTAGTCAGGATCAGCGCCGAGCGTCGCCATGAATGCTGCTTTGTACTCGGGCGTGCGCCCCATCCAGCCGAAGCTCATGCGCTGCCAGAGAGTGATGGCCTCAGCCGCCTCCTTCAGATCCTGGGTTGAGTAGGCTGGGGCGAAGAACTTGTGGGTCAATATACCCCAGCGATCGACCTTGGTTAACGTGTCGCGGGTCTCGGGCGCGTGGAGCGCGTCATACAGGCGCGCAACCGACCGTGCGGCATTGCGGAACGCCGGGTGGGTGGTGACGTCCTTGACCCATTCGCCGCGGAAGAAGAGCTTGCGCCCGTCACGCAAGCTCTCTAAGTACTCCTCTCCCGTCATCGGACGCGTTGGTGTCCTCACCACTTGTGTCATTGGCCCATCTCCTCGCCAACGTGTTCGACGCCTCGCGCGATTCTCTACTCCAGTCTCCAGCCTAGAATGGCCTGGGGGCTCGTGTCAATGCATGTGTTCAGGTATACTGAACCCGCAGCGTTCACAGGCTGCCAGGGCAGAATCACGGGTTTAGGGTTCATGCATCCTGAACAGGGTGCTTGATGGTGTGGCAACGCGCTGGTATCGTGAAGGTCGGAGGGCGTTATGCTCCAGACGGTGCAAAAAGCAGCACAAGTGCTTCTTCTTTTCACTCCCCAGCAGCCGGAGTGGGGCGTCACTGAAGTTGCTGCTGCGCTGGAGATCTCCAAGTCTGGGGCGCATGCGCTGCTCCGGACACTGGCAGGGGAGGGACTCCTTCAGCGAACGGGGAACGGTCGGTATCGCCTGGGCTGGACGCTCTTCGAGCTCAGTCAGACGTTGCTTGACTCGAGCGTGCTCTTGCGAGCGGCCCGCCCGATAATGGAACGACTAGTGGCTGGCTGGGGGGAGACGACGCACCTGGCGGTGCTGGTGGACGGTCAGGTGCTCTACGTTGAGAAGCTCCAAGGCGACCGCGCATTGGAGATTGTCCTCTCAGGGGTCGGCAAGCGCTTACCGGCTCACTGTTCGGGGGTTGGGAAGGTACTCCTCGCGCACCAGCCATGGGCGAACGTGCTGCGGATCGTCGAGACGACCGGACTTATCAGCTTCACGCCGAACACCATCACGACGGTTGAGCAGCTCCGCGCAGAGCTGGAGCGGGTGCGGCAGCAGGGCTTTGCCTACGATCAAGAAGAAGTGATGGTCGGGCTGTGCTGCGCTGCCGCCCCAATCCGAGACGAGAGCGGGCAGGTCATCGCGGCAATGAGTCTCTCGGTGC
>DAOTWO010000075.1:0-5020 GCA_034435855.1 Thermomicrobium sp.
GGCGGATTCCATTCCATGACGGTGTGCCAGGGCTCGTCCCATTGGAGCTCTCGAGCGATCGAAGCCCAGAACCCTTCAGGATCACGACGAGCACGTTCATACACGCTCGTGTCACGCAAGTTCGCCTGGGCTGCGAACTGCGGAGGTGGTGGAAACCGACGGGTTTCAACCAACAAACCCGTAATAGCTCCCCCCGCCTGAGCGCTGACCTCGTCCGGCATTCCCCGCCTCCTTTCGTCCAGTAGTAGCGAAAGCAAACGAAGAAGTGGTCTGCCTTTGTAGTGTAATCAGCTGACGAGTCCTCAACAAGTCTCGGGCTGTCTCTGGCTCGACACGAGCACCCGTGCACTGATACGTACAAAGCAAGGAACGATTTTCTCGCGAAGTTCGTGTATTCACGGCAGGATGAGCACAGCCTCAGCGGGAGGCGTCCTTTGTTCCCAGATGTGTCGGAGCGATATCCTGTAAGGAACCGATGTTTCGAGTTTCATAGCTGACGCGGGCTCGTGACATGCTTCACTAAGTTGAGTAGAATAACCTGAGTCAATGGCCGAAGAGGCCCGTGTGTCTGATGTGCTGCGGAGAAGGGACGGAACGAGTGAGGGAGCGGCGAGCGTACCTGAGTCCACGAGGGGTCCTCGTCATACTTCTGCTCGTCAGTACTGCCTTCGTCTCCAGTGGTTGTGGGGTCATCGGGGGGAAAATCGCCTCAACATCCGACCCTGCGGGAGACCAAGCTCGCCTGATTTGGGACCTCTTCATCTTCCCCGTTTGGTGGTTAAGCATTGCTGTCTTCATCGTAGTCACCGGCTGGATGTTCTTGAACATCATCTTGTTCCGGCGCAAGCAGGGTGACACGCGAATTCCGCCACAAGTTCACGGTAATACCAGGCTTGAAATCGCCTGGACACTCATACCCGCTGTGATACTCGCCCTCATCGCCATTCCCTCCACTCGTCTCATTTTCCAGCTTAACCGTGATCCTGTTCCGGAGAGCGACGCGCTGCGTGTACAAGTCATTGGGCACCAGTGGTGGTGGGAATTCCGTTATCCGGAATATGGCATTGTCACCGCGGGGGATTTACACGTCGTCGTAAACCGTCCGGTTGTCCTGACGATTACCTCGCAAGACGTGATTCACTCCTTCTGGCCACCCCGTCTTGCAGGAAAGGTGGACGCGGTACCCGGACGCCACAACACGATGGTCTTCACCCCAGAAGAGACTGGCGTGATCTATGGGCAATGCGCGGAACTCTGTGGGGCACAACATGCGCACATGCAGTTCCGTGTCGTCGTACAAACCCAGCAGGAGTTCGACGCATGGGTGCAGAAGCACAGCAAGCCTGCTCCAGATCCAGCGCCCGGAACGCTTGCCGCAACGGGCAAGCAACTCTTTGAGGGTGCAGCTGGGTGCGCCGGATGCCACAGTATGAACCCCACCTATGATCCGGCGACCCCTATTAACAAAATTCTCGCAGTTGGACCAAACCTGGCCTATTTTGGTGACCGTCAGACGATCGCCGCGATGATGCCCAACACGCCAGAAAATCTCCATCGCTGGATCGCTGAGACAGAGCAGGTGAAGCCGTACTCGATCATGGCTGTTAAATGGTGGAAGATCCGTGCTCAGCAAAACCAACTTCTCACGCAGGATGAAGTCGATGCGATCGTCGCATACCTTCTCGCGGAGCCGTAAAATGCTAGCGTGCGCTTAGCGTGCTCGGTGTGGACTCTGGGTACCGTCCACCCGTAATCAATGAAGACACGACGAGTGTAGTCTGGATCATCTGCAGGAGGACACCCATGGCTGAGGCGGCGATCCGGCTCGAACAAGCGGAATATCGACGTTCCGCTCTTGTCGAATGGCTGACCACCGTTGATCACAAGAAGATCGGGATCCTTTATTACTGGACATCTGTTATCTATCTCCTCCTCGCTGGTTTCTTGGCGCTGCTGATGCGGATTCAGCTTGCGCAGCCAGGTATGAACTTCCTTGGTCCCAAGACCTACAACGAAGTCATGACCATGCACGGGACCATGATGATTTTCGCGGTTGCTATGCCACTCAATGCCGCGTTCTTCAATCTCGTCGTGCCTTTGATGATCGGTGCTCGTGACGTGGCATTCCCCCGGATGAATGCCTTCTCGTATTGGTCCTTCCTGTTTGGCTCCCTCCTGATGTGGTCAAGCTTCCTCTTCGGCCACGCGCCAGATGCGGGCTGGTTCGGTTACGCCAACCTCTCCAGCAGCCGTCTCTACTCTGCTGGCCCTGGGCTGGACTTCTGGAACCTTGGACTTCAGGTCCTTGGGATTAGCTCTATTGCTGGTGCACTCAACTTCTTCGTCACTATCGTCAACATGCGTGCACCCGGCATGTCACTCATGCGCATGCCGGTTTACGTCTGGATGGTCTTCATCACTGCGATCCTGATTCTGCTTGCCTTCCCTTCCCTCACCGTCGGCCTTTTCCTTATCATGTTCGATCGCTACTTCAACACCAATTTCTTTAATCCGGTGCACGGTGGAGATCCGGTCATTTGGCAGCACTTGTTCTGGATTTTCGGCCATCCCGAGGTCTATATCCTCGTTTTGCCTCCGATGGGGATCATCTCAGAAATTCTGCCAACCTTTACACGCAAGCCGCTTTTCGGGGCACCCTTTGTGATCTTCGCGGGTATGGCCATCGCGTTCCTGAGTTTCTTCGTTTGGGCTCACCACATGTTCACTGTCGGGCTTGGCCCGGTGCCCAATGCCCTCTTTGCTGCTTCAACCATGTTGATTGGCATCCCGACCGGCGTGAAAGTCTTTAACTGGCTCGCAACCATGTGGGGTGGTTCGATTGATTTCAAAACCCCGATGAAGTTTGCTTCAGCAGCTGTCTGGCTCCTGATGGTGGGCGGCGTCACCGGCGTCATGCACGCTACCGTTCCACTGGACTACCAACAGCAGGACTCCTACTTCGTCGTGGCACACTTCCATTACATTATTTTCGGCGTCATAGTGATGGGCCTTCTCGCCGCCACGTACTATTGGTTTCCTAAGATGTACGGGCGACTGCTTGACGAACGGCTTGGCACATGGCACTTCTGGACAACATTCCTCGGGATGAACCTCACCTTCTTCCCCATGCACTTTGTTGGACTCGATGGCATGCCGCGTCGCTACTTTACCTATTCCGCTGAAACCGGTTGGGGAACGTGGAACCTTGTCATCACCGTTGGTGCCTTCATCCTTGGTCTCGCCCAAATCCTCCTGCTGGTTAACGTCATCAAGACGATGCGTCAACCGGCTACCGCGCCTGCTGATCCATGGGACGGTCGGACACTCGAATGGACAATTCCTTCACCACCACCGGCCTACAACTTTGCTGTCATTCCAACCGTGAAAGGACGAGATAACTACTGGCTGGAAAAGTATGGTGACGGGCATCATGTGCCCGCTGCCACAGACACGTCCCAGCGGCGTGCCACGAACCAGAAGCATTATGACAATCCAGGACACGGTACACTCCCCCCTGGTGTCCATTTGCCCAAGCCATCATGGTGGCCAATGATCGTGTCGGCGGGACTCACGGCGATGGCTGCGGGCATGATCATGCACGGCACTGAAACCCTGGGACCGCTCGGGTTCCCCGTCGTCGGTCTTGGTGCCTTTGTCGTCTTCTTCGGTTTACTCGGCTGGCATTTCGAACCAGCGATTGAACATCAGGAGACACACGTGCACGAGTAGTGCAGGCGGGAGGGCATCACCTCCCGCCTCCATCGAGGCATGACTCAGAGGAGTCACCACGGTCAGCAGGGAAGGGGTCACAGAGTGAGTCACTCGGCAGGCCACGCGCTCCCGGAACACACGATAACCGGTATTTCCCACAACCGATTGATGATGTGGACTTTCCTGGCAAGCGACTGCATGTTCTTCGGGTCGCTCATCTGGGTCTATTTCGCCCATCGCGGACGGTACTTCGAACCACCATATCCTCGTGACGTGCTCGATATTCCGTACACCTCGGTCTCTGCTGCCGTCCTTCTCCTGTCCAGTTTCTCCATCGTCATGGCCCTGACAGCCTTGGAACGTACCGACATGCGCGGATTTCGTGCGTGGCTTCTCGGCACTATTCTTCTTGGGGCACTATTCCTTGGAGGACAGTATTATGAGTTCATTCATTTTTACCATGAGGGCTTAACACTCACCTCAAATCTCTTCGGAACCACATTCTTTGTCCTTACAGGATTTCACGGTACACACGTATTCATCGGTGTCATTTGGCTCCTCGTTCTGTGGCTCCTTTCCTTCTTTGGCAAATTTACCTCTGCCCACGTCGAGCGTTTCTTTGTCACCACCCTTTACTGGCACTTTGTTGATATTGTCTGGATTATCATATTCATGCTTGTCTATCTCATGCCATATTAAGTGAACGGCTCGTCATCGCCGCCATATCCCAGGTCTGCGCGTTCGGTACAGTGAAGGGGGCAAAGGATGCACGACTACGAGCTAGCAGCGAGCCAGCCAGGCGTACGCATCTGGGTCCGTATCCTGATCTTACTGACCATCGCGACAGTTCTTGAGGTCTTGACGTATGTGTTTGAGGATGCTCTTGGCGTTTTGACCGCGCCGATCTTAATCGCGTTTGCCGTTGTGAAGTTTGTTCTCGTCGTCGCCTACTATATGCACTTGAAGTTCGACAACCGACTTTTGACTGGTATTTTCGTATGGGGTCTGCTGATCGCCTTAAGCATCTTTGCAGCGATGGCGGCGCTCTACCACATCTACGGGCAGCCCCTACTGACTCCTTCATGACCTTGTCTCCCGGCTTCCTCTTGTCAGACTCCGGCCACGATGGCACTATCTGGCCTGAGTATCGTGTGTGCGGGCGTTCTTGTCCACGACGCTCGATCCGATCTCGTCCGTTGTAGGCGCAACACGGTATACGAGCGACGACGATGCGAGTGAGGGAGGGGTGACAGGACGATGGAGAACACCGCGCTCTATCTCGCCCTCGGTGCAGCAATTCTTGCAGTTC
>DAOTWO010000076.1:0-1640 GCA_034435855.1 Thermomicrobium sp.
TACACCGACGAGCGACGCTTTGTTCAGGGAATGCTCGATGCGGTCTTGAGTTCAGGCATGAGTTCCCGGCTCTTTAAGGAGATCCGTGAACGGCAGGGCCTAGCCTACGAAGTCTACGGGTATCTGCGCGAGTACGCTGACGTGGGACAGGGTGTGGTGTATACCGGCACAGACGTGGAGCGGGCCGAGCGCGCACTTCGGGCGGTGCGTAACGAGTTGGAAAAGCTGGTGCGTGAGCCGGTGCCGGCAGAGGAACTTGAGCGGATGAAGGAGCTGCGTGTCGGTCGGATTGTCATGGGTCTTGAAGATAGCCGCGCGGTGGCAAGCTGGATTGGCGGGCAGGAGCTCGTCTTTGGCGAGGTGCTGACGCCAGAAGAGGTCATCGCGCGTATCCGTGCGGTGACAAGCGAAGAAATCCAGGCACTGGCGCAGGAGCTCTTCCATCCTGACCGGTTCGCGCTCGCGGTCATCGGTCCGTTTGACGATCCTGAGCCGCTCCTCACGGCAGCACGTGGCGATTAGCGCCACTGGCTGACCAGTTGCTCGATCCACGGCCGTTCATGGCCGATCGTCGTCGTCGGGCCGTGGCCGGGGAAGACAATCACCTCGTCCGGAAGCTGAAGCAGACGGCGTAAGGTCTGGATGGTTTGCTCCATGCTTGAACCCGGCAGGTCAACCCGTCCGTACCCGCCGGGGAAGAGCGTGTCACCCCCGAAAAGCCAGCGACGAGTGGGCTCGTAGAGAGAAATTTGTTCTGGTGTGTGCCCTGGTGTGTGGATGATCTGGAAGTGCAGGGGGCCAAAGGAAAGCGTGTCTCCGTCGTTCAGGAGTTCATCTGGCGGTGCTGGCTCGATGGCGAACGGTAAGGGCGTCAGGAGCGAGCGGGGCTGTTCGAGGCGCGGGACGGCTTCTGGGTGCGCAGCGATTGGTGCACCGGTCTCACGTCGCAGTTTGGCGGCATCCACGATGTGATCCCAGTGCGTGTGCGTAATGACGATCCGCTCCAGCCGGGCGTGTCGTCGCTCGAGTTCGTCAAGTACGGCCAGGAACGACTCAGGCGGCGCGTCGATGAGGAGTGCACGGTCCCCATCCACAATGAGGTAGGCATTCGTCTCCAACGGTCCACAAGGAAGCGTGACAATCTCGATGTCCATATCCCCTCCCGTACGCGCGGCGCTGCATCCCGCGTCGACGTTCGTCGGTATGCCGCAGACGTAGGACTAAAGATCGCGTCGCTGGAAGCGAGCCATGGCGAGCAGCAAGAGAACGACCATGTATCCGACGCTGTACCAGACAGCGAGTGAGCTCGGTGGTACCGTCGTCCCGAATGGGTTTGGCCCCAAGAAATTGACCGCAATGCGTGGCTGGACAAGATAACTCGCGAGCCGCCACATGCTATCGCTGGGGACGAGGATCGAGACGATCACGCCGATGCGTACGAGGACGTCGTTATCAAGCGCGGTGCCGATCTGTTCCACGAGCCCTCCAGTGATGGCCATGCCATACAGCATGAAGACAATGACACCGTTGGCAACGGTCGAAAAGAGGGTGCTGCCGAGCATCGTGAGGCTTAACAACATCAACGCAACGAGCAGGATAAGGCCGTAGGCCTGGAGGATGTTTGGTGGCTGGTAGTCACC
>DAOTWO010000077.1:0-5630 GCA_034435855.1 Thermomicrobium sp.
CACCAACATTCTCCAGCACAACTGTAATCCGTACCTCCTATAGCCCACGCTCGATCCTCCGGCGCGGCCTCAAGTGACTCTGGCTACACACGATGGCCTGCACCGCCACACGGGACAAGTCTCTGAACGGCCATACCCCTTGGAACAGTCCCGTCGCGACGCCTGTCAGAATACGCCTGGTTACCGGAAATTCCTCTTGCAGCATCGCTTCTCATTCTCAACCCGCCGACAAGTCCAAACGGATAACTCACCACGCAAGAACCCTCGGGTAGGCGAGGGAGCTCCATGCCACCGCTTCACACGATACGACCACACGGATATCTTGCGCTGAGTCACGCCGCCAGTCACAATCGCACAGACAGGGGGATAGCAGTGAACCGTCACCATGATGAATCGTCTCTTCGCCACACCGAAGCGTATTACCATCTCGTCCTCGAGCGTATGACTCCCCGGGCGACCCCGCCTTTCGAGTCTGTCGAAATGCAGGAGCGCGTCTGGGGACGCCGCTGGGGTGTTGAGAACGACGTCGGGCGTCTTCGACTCTGCGTTCTACACCGACCCGGCGATGAGATGCGCGCGATCGACCCAACCGGTCGCTACGACCCAACGATCGGTGCATACATCGATGAGGACGAGCAGTGGTATTGGCGCGATAGCATGCCACCCGACCTCATCCGTATGCAGGCCGAGCACGACGCCTTGGCCGCTGCACTGCGTGCCGAGGGTGTTGACGTCGTCTATGTCGACTGTCCACCGCGTGATCCGCATGCCGTTTTCACGCGTGATATGGCAGTCGCTGTCAAAGGCGGCGCTGTCGTCTGTCGACTCGGCCTGGTCGGTCGCCACCCTGACTCCGGCCGGCGTGGGGAGGAGCGATACATCACGCGGCTCCTTGCCGAGCTCGGTATGCCGATCCTCCACACGATCCACGGTAGCGGACTTCTGGAAGGTGGCTCGGTCTGTTGGTTGAATAGCTCTACCGTGGCGGTGGGCATGTCCTATCGGCAGAACGAGGCAGGCGTCCGGCAGCTGGAAGCGGTGCTTGCTGAGCAAGGAGTCCGTGTGATCCGCGTCCCATTGCCCGGCTACGCTCTTCATCTCGACGGTGCCTGCGTCATGGTCGACTACGACAAGGCGCTCATCAACGTGACGCGGCTCCCCTACTGGTTCCTCGACACACTCCGTGAGTTCGGCATCTCTCCAATCCACGTCTGGCCCACCGAGCCGCAGGCCGTCAACTGCCTCGCCGTGCGGCCCGGGCGCGTCATCATGCCGGCTGGCTGCCCACGCACACGTGAGCGGTTAACCGCTGCCGGTATCGAGACGATTGAAGTTCCCTACGACGAGATCTTGAAGAACGGTGGTGGCATCCACTGCTCGACGCTCCCCCTCATCCGCGACCCGTGAGGCGCTCTGCTGCACGCAGAGGGAATTGAGCGTATCAACAGTGGCGAGGTGTCACGTGCTTGGTTCCGTTCCTTCAGTCGACGAAGACGGTCGCTTCACGCGTCCGTGCGCCAGGTTGGTACGGGCAAAGTGGATCACTCTCGAAGGGGTCTCCTGTCGCCGCCCATGCACGGGCTCGTGAGCCACCGCACACGAAGCGGAACGCACAGCGTCCACACTTCCCGCTGAACTGATCCGGGTCACGCAATGCGATGAAGAGGGGATGACTCCGGTAGAGGTGAACCACATCATTCGTACGCACATTGCCGACCGGCAACGGAAGAAAGCCCGCCGGATACACTTCGCCGGTGTGCGAGATGAACAGAATCCCATTCCCGTCCCGGACGCCATAGCCACGCCGCACCGAGATCGGCGACGACGATACGCCCAGCCGCGCCCGTCGCTGCGCCACCACCCGCCGGTAAAATGGCGCCTCGGTTGTCTTGATGGCGAACGGAACCTGCTCAGTGACCTCAGCGAGCCAGGTGAGCACAGCCTCCGCTTCGTCCGGCGTGAGCGGCGACAGCAGACGCCCGCGGCCTACTGGCACAAGGAAGAAGAGACTCCAACGCTCGACTCCGAGCTCCCAAACACACTCGAGCATGGCGGGTAGATCATCCTGGGACTCGACAGAGACGAGCGTGTTCACCTGACGGGGAAGTCGGGTTCACGCGCTGTGCGCGCGGCTGTGAGTGTCCAGACGAAACTGCCCCCTCGCAGCGAATCATGTCGCTCTGCTGTCGATCCATCCAGGCTCAATGCCAACGTTGTAATCCCTGCCTCACGGAGACGCCTGAGCACATCAGGTGTCAGCGCAGATGTCCCGCTCGACGTGATCGAGACTGCAAAGCCACGTTCGCGAGCTCCAGCGATCAGCTTGAAGAGATCCGGACGAGCCAGCGGATTGCCGCCTGGCAGCACCAAAGGCGGCAACAAGTAACCAAAACCATGCAGCGCATCGGGAAGCTGGAAGCCTTCGTTGGTTGCGAGCTCGCGTGGGTGGCGCCGGGGAACGGCTTCCGCTCGGCAATAACGACACGCCAACTGGCCCGCCCGTGTCAGCTCCCAGGGAATCAGGAGTGGGCATGCAGCACGCTGCAGCGTCACGCGCTGCGCAACGACGTATTAGAACAGGACAGCATCCACAACCATCGCTGCGAAGAGCAGCCCAAGATACTGCATCGAGTAGAGGAAGACGCGCTTTGCAAGCGAATCACTTCGTTCACGGTAGAGTCGCGCAACAAGCCAGAGGAAACGTGCTCCCAGTACCATTGCAGCGATGAGATAGGGAAGCCCGAGGACACCAAGCGGATAGAACAGCAGACTGGTGAGCACCATGGCAATGGTGTAGAAGAGAATCTGCCGCCGCGTCTCTTCTTCGCCACGAACTGCTGGTAACATCGGCACCCCTGCAGCGGCATAGTCACCGCGCTTGTAGAGCGCCAGCGCCCAGAAGTGCGGCGGTGTCCAGGCAAACACCAGCAGAAACATCAAGATGGCCGGTAGCGCTACCTGACCCGTCACCGCTGCCCAACCGACCAGCGGCGGTACGGCTCCGGCTGCTCCACCAATCACAATGTTCTGTGGTGTACTCCGCTTGAGCCAGATGGAGTAGACAAAGACATAGAACAGGTTCCCTGCCAGTGAAAGCAGTGCCGCTACTGGATTCACGAAAGCAGTGAGGACATAGACAGCCAGGACGCTCAGGGTCACACCAAAGATCAGCGCGAACTCCGGGGCCAGCCGACCACTTGGCAATGGTCGTCGCCGCGTCCGCGTCATGATCGCATCGATGTCTCGATCGACATAGTGATTGATCGCCCCAGCTCCGCCCGAGGCAAGCGCTCCGCCGATGAGCGCCCAGAACAGCGTGCCAAGGGATGGTACCCCCTGTGCCGCGACCAGCATGGCGCAGAGCGTGGTGAGCAAGAGTAAGACCATGACACCTGGCTTGGTGAGGACGAGGTAGTCACGCAGGACTTCACGAAGGGGGCGACCCGACCGTACGCTACGTGCCGTTCCCGTCGCGGCAGGTACCACTTCCGCCAGTGGCGTCGCTCGATCGACCAGCGCTGTTAACACGAAGAACACCCAGATGACCGTCGCTACTGCCAGGTGCGCCACACTCACCGCCGGATGCAGCCGGAACCAGATGTTTGCTGCCCCTACCAAGACTTGCGCCACCATCAGTGCGGCAGCAGCCAGCGAGAGACCGACCACCCACGGCGCATCACTGCGCAGACGGCGCACTTGCCAAGCCAGTACCAGGACCAGCAAGACAGCAACCAGTGCGATCAGACGATGTGTCAGATGCACATCCACGTTGGTCCAACCGGTCGGAAACCAAAAGCCACCACAGAAAGGCCATTCCGGGCACGCATAGCCGGCACCACGCTTGGCAGTATAGGCTCCGCTCAGCATCAGCACGAAGACAGCACCGATCGAGGCGAAGATCCACGATCGGACTGGCGAACGCACCGCGCGGCGAGCGAGCTCCGGCCACCACGTTCGGAAGGCCAAAATGACCGCGACCCCAAGGTAGCTCAACGCCACGCCGAGATGCAGTGCGACAATCGCTGCTTCCAGATGCGTCCAGACCGTTACCGCCCCCAGCAGCGCCTGGAGGACCACCAGCCCCACCGCGACGAACGGCAACCGCCGTAGCCATGGGTCTGCGGTTCGGAGGCGCCAGCCGGCTAGCGCGACCGCTCCGGTGAGCAGGATGACTCCGAGTGCAATCAGCCGGTGCACATATTCAATCCACGCGAGGAGATCCCATCCAGGGATCACTTGCCCATTGCACAGCGGCCACTCTGGCCCACAACCGAGCCCGGCCCCGGTCACTCGCACCGTCCCACCCACGACGATCAAGAGATACCCCGCGATCGCCACCGCCAGCGTGAGCCAACGTATTCGCTGGCTCCCCACTCCGACTGCGCTGTGCATCGCTGCCCCCGAGAATGCGTTGTCACCCGACATACGACACTCGCTGTTAGTCTACTACAACGAGCGTAACCGAGAAATCCGCCGAGTGGTGTCAGGGATCACCCGATTTTCCACGGCACGCGGCTCAACTCAAACCACGAGAAACCATACAAGAAGAGAAACAGGATCAGGAATACGACCGAGATGACTAACGTGCCAGGCACCTCGAAGGTTCGGTGTGCAGCCGCAGCGGCCGGTTCTCCGCTCCCACCGGCAATGGCTGGATAGGGGCTGAACGCTTCGGGGACGATGCGCCCGACGGCTGGCCGGGGAGTGCGTTGACCCACAAAGACCGTCGCCACCGCAACCGCAACGAACATCGCCCCGCCGATAACCGCAATGATCCCCCCGATACCCATCATCGCGAGGAACACCGCAATCTCGGGCCGCAGTTCTTGCAAGTTCACACCAAGCACCGGTACGCTCGAGAAGGTGATGTCCCAGTGCCGCCGCGGAACGCCCCAATGCCCGGCCAATCCCATCCCGATGCCAAAGACCAGCATGCCGAGGCCATAGACGTATGGCTGCCATTGTGCCAGCCGCCGGAACAGGAGCTGACGTTGGAAGATGAGTGGAACAAGGTAGTACGCAATCCCCATGAACGCCAACGTTGTTCCGGCGACGACCGTCATATGGAAGTGAGCTGGAACAAGCAGCGTATTCTGCGAAATCATGTTCACTTGCGGCTCGCCGATAATCACCCCACTGATCCCGCCGAAGAGCCCAAAGAGAATCATGCTCACGACGAGCGCAGCGAACCCCGGCTCACCCCACGGCGCTCGGCGTCGCCACTCGAAAAGCCCACTGAGATATCCCCATGCGCACAGGAACAGGTGTTCGTGATGATCTGTGAGGAAAATGAATTCCGTTCAAATGTGAGACTACTATGATCCATCGAGTCACGATCAACACGCATCCCTGACTGTGCACGATGTGCGCACATCCGGCCCGCGGGATGTGGTTGACGAGTCAAGCTTCATCCACCCATGTCGTACGCTTTTCCCAGCGAAACGACAACCGTGCGACAGAAAGGCACAGATCTTCGGGGCCCCGCTGAGCACGCGTCAACAACACGGTTCCCCCAAAGAACCCGCCCGCGGGAACCACACGCTAGCTCTTCGGGACAGGTTGTCCCATTCGCTCTTCGAGCGCTCGAATCGCTTCGCGGTCCCGCGTGATCAGCGTCTCCAGATAGGCCC
>DAOTWO010000078.1:0-2952 GCA_034435855.1 Thermomicrobium sp.
GCCGCCCGCTCTCGTTCGTAGATCTCCCACTGCGCTCGCTCCGCGTCGCTGCCTGGCACGAGCGCTTTATACTGCTCCCAGCGTTCCCCTGTTTGCTGCGCGTTCTCGCCAAAGTCGGCCAGCTGCTCTTCACGCTCTTCGGGGCCGCTCGCCAGCAAACTCCGCTCCAGTGCATACTGGGCCTGATAGGCATCGCGGTCGATGTTCAGCAAGAGTTCAATTGCGGGCACCTCTTGTTGGAGGACACCACGTGCTTGGCGAGTGATGGACAAGAGACGTAATGAACCGAGCAGGATCCCTAAAGCACCCATCCCGAGCACTGTCACTACGAGCAAACGCAAGCGCCAGCTCAATGTCACTTGTCCTCTGACCGTCATCTCGTTCACTCCTCTCCCTTCCCCTGTTGTGCAGCGCTGCAAAACCTCTTCCTTCCTCACCACTCGGCACGATCAGGTACTCCAAGCTCAAAAGCCGCCTTCGACAGCCCTTTCGTGCAAGCTCCCCCGAGGCCGAGCGCCAAGCACCCGCCGACCCGATTCCGAGCAATCTCGGCAGTACCCCCTGTGTGTAGCAGGACCACAGCGGTGCTGCTGCGTGGAGAGAGTCAGACACGAGAAACTGCAGCTAGCATCCTATCCTGGACTTCACCACAAGCCCCCTCGACCGACGACTCCAGCCAACCGTCGGACGGGAGAACACGGAAGCGTCGTGAGATCCGGGTAAGTTCCGAGGCCAAGCGACCAAGTTCCGCGGCACTCTGCCAGATCGCTTCACTCTCGTCTGAGACCTCTTGCGTCGACTGCACCACATGCTCGACGGTTTGCGTGTTGTCCTGAGCCAAACGAGCGATCTCCTCCACCGCCGCTTGTCCTGCGACGACCAGCTGCGCCAGCTGCCGTGCCTCCTCCGCATTCCGAAGTGCAAGCTCAGCAGCACGCTCAATCTCAGTACCCAATGCCTGGCTCGCGCGGAGCATCTCCATGATTGCTCGGTGCAGCTGCTCATTGTCATGCATGATCCTTTCAGCCATTCGCCCAATCGCGTTAAAGGCCTGCTCAGCGTTAATCACTGCTCGATGTCCGACGGCTACCCCTTCACAAGAAGCACTGATGGCTGCTCTGACCTGCTCGAGCGCTTGATCGATTGCTGTTGCGAGCTCACGCACTTGATGCACCGCAGCGGAAGACTGCTCCGCAAGTTTGCGCATCTCCTCTGCGACAACGCTAAAGCCCTTTCCAGCACCTTGTTCAGCCCGTGCGGCCTCGATCGTCGCGTTCAGAGCGAGGAAGGCCGTCTGCCTTGCAAGACCACTAATCGCGTCGACAATGTGGTTGATCTGACGAGCGGAGACACTTAATGTCTCCACGACTGTGAGTGTCCTCTCGGCCTGCTCACGCACCCGATTCATCTCCAAACGAGCGTGGGACACAACGTGGACACCGTACTCCGACTCTCGACGGTTCTGCTGCGCTGCTTCCTCCACAGCACTCGCCAGTTCCCGCGCTGTCACCCCGCGCTCAAGCACCCAGCGGAAATGCTTCGCCACTCGCTGAAGAGCCTCTTCCTGTTCCGCTGCCGCTTGCTGCACCACGGCTGTCGTGTTACTCGTCCGCGCCACGAACTCAGCAACAACCAGTCCCTGCGTCGCCTGACGCTCAGAAGCCCCAGCGACCTGTTGCATCCCCACCGAGACCACGCTGACCCGGTCGCGGATACGGCGTGCGATCGCCTCATTCCGTCGTCCTGCATCCTCCACTCCCTCGGCCACACGCTGCACGTCGCTGATCAACCGACTGAGCTGCCGCAACGCCTTCTGAAATGTCACACTGAGCTCTGCCAGCCGGTCGAGCATCCCATCGAAGGCCTGTGCCATCCGGCCGATTTCATCAGAGCCGTGCACTTGCAATCGCTCTCCAGACACGCGAAAGTGCGCCGTGAGATCACCTTGTGCCAGACGCTTGAGTGCTGCTTCTAGCTCCGGAAGCACTTGGCTCGCCAGTCTTCGGCTGGCACTTTCCACTCGCGTCATCGTCCGCAGTGCTGGTCGAAGTACGAGTGGCCACGAAAGGAGCAGCAGCACCGCGACCAAAGCGCAGGCCATTGCCATGCCCTGCAGAACTCGCAGATGTCGCTGTACCAGTGTTTGCTGATCAAGCAGCTCCCTAGACGTTGCCGCGCGCAGCGACTCCAGCGCTTGGAGGGCACGACGATGCTCCTCAACTCCCTCTTCGCTTTGCAAAGTCGCGGTTCGAGCAAGATACGCCTGCAGGATCGCTTCAGACTCATCTTCCTCCCCATGCCCGCTGGAACTGCCGGAACCGCCGACCAGCGTCAACACCTCCCGAAGCGCTGCACGAACCTGGCTCATGGGGTCAGTGAAAGGTTCGTGAGTCGTCTCAGCGGACAGTGCACGGATAGCTGCCTCTGCCTCCGTGAGAGCAGCAAGAAGTTCCCCCTGTTTTTGCGCATCAGCCAGACGTCGCTGGAGTGAATCGAGCCAGAGTGCGCCAAGCGTACCGAGGCTGAGAAATATCGCTGCCGCCCCGATAACAATGACGAGTAATGTGCGCCGAAATCCGATCCACATTCCCAAGACACCCCTCCATGCCTACACCACAGTAAGAACTATCGGCTAGCCCGAGCTAGCGCTAAAGGGGCTGGCTTTCGGCTCAGCGCATTGCTGCGATCACTGCAGCCTGCTTCTCGGCTCGAGCGAGCAAGGATAGGGCATCAGCAAGGGGAGAAACACGAGCATACCGAGCAACGACGTGATGCAGGGTACCCGATCCTCGGATACCCTGCTGTAGCATTCGCGATCTGGCCTGGGATCTAACTAGCCACGGCGCCCCAGGCAGACGCTCGCCAGCTTCTCCAGTTCAACCACCTGCAAGAGGCAATCCGGCAAGGTCGCCACCGAGGGAACAAGTTCAGCCAGGGCACCGAGGTTCCCAG
>DAOTWO010000079.1:0-2668 GCA_034435855.1 Thermomicrobium sp.
GCACGGTCTTCAAAACCGGTGGGCGGGGTGACGAGCCTCGCCGGTGGGTTCGACTCCCATGCGCCCTCGTTCCGCAATACGAAGCCGAAAATCGCTGCACGCTTGACCGGGCCTGCGTTCAATCTCTCTCGCTCGGAATGGCGCTGCGAGTAGCTTTGCCGGCAACGCGACTTCGTCTCGCATGCGCGCTCATCCGTCATGTGGTGACACCGATATGTGAGCCGCAGCTCGGCAGACTGGCGGAAGAGTACCGGGTTTCCTCGTCGCGTCGGTCGAGAGGGTGCCGAGCAGACCAGTTTCTTGCGTGCAAATACTGTGACAAAGTCGCCGCCAATCTCTTTTTCCACAAGATGGAGCTATGGTAAGGGGAGCGACTCACGTTGCGTTCCATCGAGAAGAGTATTCTTAGAACATACGTTGTGGCTGTGTTGGCTTTGCCCTTGACGAGTACATGAACGAGATGCAGGTCGGCAGGGCAGCGGTGCTGCTCGTCTATTCCTGTTCTCGTTGAGTGTTCTGTGAGGGTAGTTCGTCTCTCGCTTTCCTTGCTCCAGGGTCCGCTGTCTCCCTCGCCCGCGGAGGTAAGGCGTCTCCACTCGCCGTTTGTGACTCCTGCTCGTCGGTGCCCTCTCGGCAAGATCCAGAAAGGCCTGCAACAGCGCGTCGCCACAAACGGCACCATATGACCTCATCTGATCGCCTATCTAGGACCGCTGCCAGCGCCTTCGACTTCTGTTAGGGTTTGGGCGCTGATGATCCACCAGTGCCGCGTCGTCGGTAGGCTTCTTCGAGGAGCTGAATAAGATCGGCGTCGGTGAAGAGCAGCGTTTCAGGTGCCAACGACAAACTCTCCTCATCTCGGCCTGGCGCGGCTACATACCCTTTGACGAGAAAGCCTTCAGGAGTTTCGATGACGGCAATACGTGTGAAGCGATGCTGATCCAGGTAATGCCCGAGGGCACGGAGCGTATCCTCGTACCGTGTCCGATATCGGCCCGTGTGATCGCGCATCCTCGACAAGTCCTCCAATGCATGATCAGCGAAGTTTATGGAACTCGACGAAGCTGGGATGGTGTTCCTCACTGTCAACCAGTACATCGAGGACTGCTGGTTGGCCAGCATCATTGGCCCGTCGCGCTCGTTCGAGAGCGGGTGCTAGTTCTTCAGGGTGCTCAACGCGCTCGGCGTAGCAGCCGGCAGCTCGCGCCACGGCCGCGAAATCGAAAGTGACAGCGAATTCAGTGGCGATGACTCGACCACCGAGCTGCGTCCGCTGTGTCCAGCGCGGCCAACCGAGTGCGTGATCATTGAAGATAACCCATGTCACACGAAGGTGGTGTTCGACAGCTGTTGGGAGTTCATGCATCCCCATTTGGAATGCACCGTCACCGGTCGTGCAGACAACGTACCACTCTGGTTTTGCCAAGGCAGCACCAATCGCTCCACACACACCAAGTCCCATCGCGGTCTGTTCCGCTGGTGGCACAACAGCACCACGGTCTCGGACGCGATAGTACGGCCAATAGTAGGCCCACAGGTCCTGGGCTCCGTTCTCCAGTACCAAAATAGTTCTCTGGTCAAAGATGCGGTTGATGGTGGCGACGACGCGCTTCCCGCGTATCGGCTGCTGACTGGTCATCGCGTCCGCCTCTGCAGCTGCGATGGCAGCGCGCTGTCGCTCGGTCAGCTCTCGCACACGAGCCTCATCGCGTGGGATCCCTTCTCGTTCGAGCGCCTCAAGCAGTGCAAGGAGCGCGAGTTTCGCGTCTGCCTGAATGGCGACTTCCGGTATCCAGTTCCGGCCGAGTTCCTCGGCCGCGATATCGATTTGCACGAAGTGTGCGCCGCTCGGAAAATACGTCCAGACACCCGACTGGAACTCCTCAATCCGTGATCCGACGGTGATGAGGAGATCTGACTCTTCCCAAATCGCCTTGGCATACTCAGTACGGTAGAGACCGACGAGACCTGCGAAGAGCGGGTGATCTTCTTGGATGATTCCGCGACCTGCTGGCGTGACTTGGACCGGGATCCCCAGGCGTTCAACAAAGGCTTGCACGACGTCGTAAGCACCGGAAGCTATGGTACCGCCGCCGCAGACCAGGAGCGGGCGCTTCGCTGAGCGAAGCAAGCGCACTACTTCGGCGATCCGTTCGGGATCTGGGGCGGGGCGTACAGTGCGATCGGCTGGTGTATAGGGCGGCATAGTGACGCGTTCGAGCGCACGGTCGGCGGGAATCTCCAGATACACTGGGCCAGGTTGTCCGGTGGTGGCCAGCGTGAGCGCACGACGAAGATACCAACCGATACGGTCAGGCCGCTCGACTGTCACCGCCCATTTGGTGATTGGCCGGAAAATACTGACTTGATCTGCCTCTTGAAATGCTCCCATACCGTACGTTCGCGTTGGCGCTCGGACACCAAGTGCAAGCACAGGGACACAACCTGACCAGGCTTCGAGGATGCCGGGGACGAGATTCGCTATCCCAGGGCCGGGGCAGCCAAAGCAACAACCGACTGTGCCGGAGACGCGTGCAAAAGCGTAGGCCATAAACGCGCCAGCTGTTTCGTGACGAGTCAATATAGGACGGACGGTGGCTGAGTCGTAGAGGGCGTCGTACAAGTGTTTCGGCGAACCGGGTAGGCCGAAAACGTACCGGATCCCTTC
>DAOTWO010000080.1:0-11926 GCA_034435855.1 Thermomicrobium sp.
GCCGAGTGACCTCCTCGGGTTGCAATCCCCCGAAGGGGATTTTGCGCATTCCAACGATGAGGTCATGCACATGCTCATCAGCATGAAGCATGACCAAGTTGCAATCCCCCGAAGGGG
This sequence comes from Thermomicrobium sp., assembly GCA_034435855.1. Taxonomy (GTDB): domain Bacteria; phylum Chloroflexota; class Chloroflexia; order Thermomicrobiales; family Thermomicrobiaceae; genus Thermomicrobium. The sequence continues at coordinate 118 of DAOTWO010000080.1, forward strand.
ATTTTGCGCATTCCAACGCGACGAAAACGGCTTCATCGTGGGTGCCCGCGCCCTTGCGTTGCAATCCCCCGAAGGGGATTTTGCGCATTGCAACTGCTCATACCCAAGCAAGGCCGCCCGCTCGTCATAGAGCGCCGTTGCAATCCCCCGAAGGGGATTTTGCGCATTGCAACCGGCCAACCCGCCGCAGCTGGCCGCTGGCGGCTGGGAGATGTCGCGTTGCAACCCCCCGAAGGGGATTTTGCGCATTGCAACCCGGCACCGCCGCGAAGGGTCAGGTAGGTAGTAGTAAAGTTGCAATCCCCCGAAGGGGATTTTGCGCATTGCAACAATCAGCTCGCCGTTGACCCAGAGTCGATACTGCACTTGCATGAGGTTGCAATCCCCCGAAGGGGATTTTGCGCATTGCAACTTTGCCAGTTCCTCTGGTGGGTTCCGGATCAAAATGAGCGGACGTTGCAATCCCCCGAAGGGGATTTTGCGCATTGCAACACTAGTTAAGGAGGTGTGCTATGTGCCTTTGGAATCACAATGGTTGCAATACCCCCAAGGGGATTTTGCGCATTGCAACTCGACCTGACGTGTCGATCTTCGAGGCCGCGGGTGTACCGGTTGCAATCCCCCGAAGGGGATTTTGCGCATTGCAACCTAACTCGAGAAGAACTGTCCAACCTAATCGACTACTATAAGGGGGTTGCAATCCCCCGAAGGGGATTTTGCGCATTGCAACATGATCGCTCGCGCCCGCGATTGGAGCTGGGCGCACAGGCTGGGTTGCAATCCCCCGAAGGGGATTTTGCGCATTGCAACGGGAAAGCTTCATCGGCGATGACGTCGCTGTCGCGCTCAAGGTTGCAATCCCCCGAAGGGGATTTTGCGCATTGCAACCGACCCCGGACTTTTGGGCTACTCGGTTAGCCCATTCGGGTGAGGAGCACACGTGCGAAACGTATGGTAGGGTAGAACCCCTACACGATGAGGAAGTCGGGTGGTGTCTCCCGCGGTGCCCCAGCGAGTACCTCGATGCGTCGCGTACACTGCTCGCACAGTCCATAGAGCCGAAGACAGTCTGTCCTTGGATCAACCAAGCGACGTAACATGCGCCGTAGCCGGTCGAGTTCAGCCGGACGCAGGTCGCACTCAAAGACTGACCGCTGCACCGGTGTTCCGTAGCCAAGCATCCGCTTGTAAAGGCGCGTCCGACGATTGTCATCACTGATATCATAGCAAACAACGATGAGCATCTGTGACCTCCTCCCGTCGTGCGTCCGCTTCGTTTCGTGCTTCTGTCACCCCATTGATCACGACGCCAGTTGCCCGCAGAGTGCTTCACTGTGCTCGCGAAAGGATCTTCATGAGCTTCGCGGCATCGGATTAGCTGCTACGTGCTGACACGATCCACTCTGTGTGCCCAAGCCCCATTGCCGTCTTGTGGCCGACACCAGCATAGGTTGCAAAGGCAGCGAGGACTGTAGCCGCGGCCTGCACTGCCGGTTCTGCCATTTCAGTGCGGAACTCACACCAGCCGAGAAACCCGACCAGCTTCCCTTGCCCCGTGTCAACCAGCCGGGTGCGCAGGTCGTAGGCTCCCACGAGCAGGTGCTGAAACCCACGTACCACCTCTGGGGCGAGGCAGACCGGGGCAAAGGCGTTCCACCGCTCGGCCAAGCTGGCAAAGACCAGCTGTGGCAAGGGGAGTGGCAGATGGCGATCCTGCTGGTGGAAGGTCGTCGGCGAGTGAAAGCGCAGCCGGAGACGCTTGGCTATGGAGGCGCCTGGGACGAGGAACTGGGAGATTAGCTCGTGATAGTCCGCTCGTGCCACAACCCCGGCCATTGTTGATACGTGGGCGGCGTCCTCAACGTGGCATACCAGTGTCCCGACGTCGATCCGGGTACCAGGGGCGAGAGCAGTCAGGAGGAGGGATTCAAGCGTGTCGTCAAGGAGTGTGACCCGGAGGTGCAGCAGGGAAGCGGTGCGGGCTGGTGTCTCACGACGCCCCTGACGGATACCCTCTTCCACGATGCTGACGGTGAAGGGCCGGGGGCCGGGAGCATCATGGAGGGTCGTCGCCCGCTCAGCATCGACCGCAGCCAGGGCACGCAAGAATGCGGCATGAGCGGCGCGACCGAGGAAGGGAGGAAGCAATGCATCGCGGTGGGGGCGGAGCGGGAAGACAGCCACGAGCGGCATGCCGGCTCACTCCTGTTCCGCTTCCCACGCGGTGAGGAGTTCGAGGAGTGTGGCGCGCAGGCGCTGGGGCCAATCGGCGTGTGTCCCGAGCTGCAGGCGTTGGGCCAGCTCCTCGACGTCACGCATCGGGTCTGCCTGCGGCCCGGCTACGTTGCGATAAGCCTTGAGGATGTCATCGCGCCGGACTCCAAGGAAGCCGTGCCCGACGATCGTCTGGCTGCGGAGCTGCGTGAGCCGGTTGAGGTTCCGTAGCACCTCGCGATCGCGCTTGAGAGCTGGGATGTCTGCGATGAGGAAGTCCAAGAGCGGCCGAGTAATCCTCTCGGGATTCAGGTTCCGAGCAGCAGCACGGCGCTGCAGCTCGGGACGTGCGTTCCACCAACGTCGGAACGCCGGGGTTGCGTCACCGGAGGATGTATGCACCGGCGCAGCAAGCTGCTCCTCGACGAGCCAGCGCAGCATGGCCTCATGAAAGCGGTACAAGCGTGCCAGGAAGTCTGCCTCGCGATCATTTTCCCAGGCCAGACGCAAGTTGGCGACGAGTTCGGAGAGGAGCGGCTCATAGGCGTGGGGCACTGCTTGCTGGCCGCCTTTCTCGTCCAACAAGCGGCGAGCCGCCTCGAGTTCCTCGAGCTCGCGGAGGAACTCTTGGGCTACGGATCGCGTGCGCGGATCGCGCTGGGCCTGTTTCGCCGTAGTCGTGGCCTCTTCAAAGTGGTAGGCCAGCCGGTGATCTGCCGCTTCGGCCAGCTGGGCAAACGCATTGGGTACGCCGGCCTGACGGAGGAGCACAGCAGCGCGACCGAACTCACCACGTTGCAGCTCCCGCCGGGCGTCGGCGAGCAGCGCGGCCTGCTGCAGCCAGCGACGAACCCGCAACTCACGGGGTGTCTCGGAACCGCGCGGCAAATAGAGGAACGAGCAGTGGCTGCCGAAGAGGTCAAGCGCGTGCACGGTCAGGGCAAAGGTCATGGCTGGAGTACCGGCAGTCAGGGAGAGGTAGATGGGTGGCTCACCGGGCTTCAGCGTCTGAAGCACCCGGCGGATGGCGCGGTACATCGCGTCATAGTCGCTGGGGTTTCCAGAAAGCTTGTCACGCGCACAGGCGACGGACGATTGAGGAAACCGTGCGAGGAGCCAACGCTCCAGGAGCTGCGCTGCAAAGACGGTATCCTGGGGATGTGGCGGGTCTTGATCGGTGGCAAGCAGGACAATCTGGAGTGGAGTCTGGTCCTTTGCGCGGCGGTCGAGGAGCCAGGCGACGAGGGGGCGGAGGAGCGGGGCATCGAGGCGAGAGAGGATGGTATCCCCTTCGGCGAGGAGTGCTCGTGTCTGCTCGCGGAAGGACGGCAGCTGGCCGATATGGTTGCGAACTGCCAGGTACTGCCCGTCTAGCATGAGGTCGCTATTGCCCACACAGGCGATGAGCATCGGCATGGCTCTGTCCTACCACGACAACATGGTCTTACGCAGCTCAGCAAGGAGGCCCTGCTGGCTGGCCTTCAGCGGGTGAACCGTCGGGTCGTGGCCCACAACTGAGACGAGTCGACCAAGTGTGGCGAGTGGATCTGGACAGCGTCCTTCGATCTCCTCTCGAGACACAGGCGCAAACCCATGTGCAACGATACTCTGGTTGCGGAGCTGGCTCAACGGGTCGAGTGCCAGCGAATGCTCGCGCACCGTACGGGCAATTGGATGGTCAGCCAGGCGCGGGAAGGCGAGCAGGTAGCGGAGCAGGTCACGGGTCGGCGGGCGTGTTAGATCGAACGGGCTGGTAGCCACATACTGCTCCAGTTCTGGGTCGGCAGCGATACCGGCTCGAAACTCGTGGAGGGAGCGGGGACGGCCCTGGTCATCACGCTCGGCACCGGTGGGGAGGCGGAGGCAGTGCTCAACAGCCCAGCGGAGGAGCGCTTCCTCGAAGCGAAAGACACGGGCGAGGAAGTCGGCATAGCGCTCTTGTTCCCAGGCAATCCAGGCGGAACCGTAGAGTTCGACAAGCAGGGTGGGGTAGCGGTCGGGCACCGGCTCGCGTGCCTGCTCCAGTGCCTTGGCGTCGAAGAGGAGTCGGTGCAAGGTGTCCTGCTCGTGCCGAGCTAACGCGCGCAAGGTATCGCGGCTGGCGGGGATGACTGTTTCTTCCAGGTGATACAAAGCGCGGCGAAAGTCAAAGGCGAGGCGGTAAGCGAGGACCTCGCTGAACGCATAGAGTGGCGGATCAGCCTTGGCAACACGGAGGAGATGAGCAGCGTGAGCAAAGTCGTATCGCTCGAGCGCACGCTGAGCGTCCTCGAGTGCCTGGTACTTGCGGTAGGTGGCCGCGACGTCAAGCGGGGTAGGACGTTCAGCATGTACCGGCAAGTAGAGGACGACTGTGTGCTCGCCCAAGAATGGGGCCAGCACGGTCAGGAGACCGAAAGAGAGTGCCGGAGTACCACCGGTAGGATTCAGGTAGATAGCGGCAAATTCGTGCGGATCAGGAACGGCACGCTTGGTAATGAGCTCGCGGAAGAAGTTGATCGTTTCGTCATAATCGGCCGGGTTGGTGTCGATCCGCCAGAGTTTGACACTTTCGATGGTGTCTTTGCCGAAGGTGTCCGGCAGCCAGACCTGAAGGAGTTGGGCAGCCGGCAGGGTGTCAGTCTTACGATGGTGCTCATCTTTTTGGTTGCTGGCGACCAGGTAGACGCGGAGTTGCGGGCGATCACCGAAGTTGGCGTGACGCTCGAGAATCCAGCGGATAATGTTTTCCAATATTGGAGCGCCAAGACGTGAGAGTACGGCGCTGCGGTTTTGCTTCAACGTGTTGAGCAGCGCCTCGCAGGTGGAGCGAAAACTCTGCTGCGGGATGGGTTGAGAGTCGAGCAGAATGTCGCGGTTCCCAAGAGTGGAGACGAGGAGTAGGCGGTTACCAGGTGGGGGTGCCGTGGCCATTGGTCGCCTCCTTCCGAAGAGACGGATAGTCGATCGGCTAGGCGCATCGGCCGTGATGTCTTGCCTGCGGGACGAGTGCGATCATGGAACGTCGCTGCTTCCGAAGTAACAAGTTTGCCAAAAACAGCGGGAATGTCGACGGCGCAACCCGGACGATGGTTCGCTCGGCGGCGATTGATGGGGGAAGGTTTCGGCCGCTCCGCTGTCCGCTGTATGCCCCACATGGCCGTACTCACTCCGGTGGTAGTGGCGCTCGCCGCCCTGGAAGCGGCGTGCATTGACGGAACAGGAGACGGCGTGTGCAGGGGTAATAGGCCGTCTGGCTTGACACGCGGTGATGGGGTAACACGACGAGGCGTGGGCGCTGCGGACAAGTCAGCGTGGCACACCGCGCTCGATGCCACCTTTAAGCGAGGATGCAAAGCTGAGAGAAAGTTGTTCTGAGACACCACTTGCCCGGGGCGAAGCCTCACAGCAGCTGCGATGTCCTTCCGGTTGGCTTAGGACACCACGCGGACACGGACCCAACCGAGGGGAAAGACGGGTCGGCCTTGGCGTTCAACGAACCGCCGGGTGCGTGGGAACGGACGCCCGTGACCGGTGCGGTCGAGACGAAGGTTCCGGATGAGCGCATCAAGGAATTCCAGGCCATCCTCGACCGTTGAGAGTTCGAGCAGTGGACCGATCGTCTTGGCACGCCAGCCGGTGCCCCAGCCGAGTTGGAGATAGGCCTCATCGTGTTTGGCCTGCTTGATCTCCTGCGCAAGCGACTGGTAAAAGCTGCGCACAGCAGATCTTGTGTCTCGCGAGAGGGTCTGCACTTCCAGCGAGACAAGGCGGTACGCGAATTCTCGGCAAGCCCGCAACAGCATGGGCAAGTCAACAGCAGCGCGCCGGTCCTCGGGTAAGCCGCGTCGCGCCCCAAAGGGTCCAAAATCGAAATCAAGACGCAGGCGGAGACGAGTCTTCTCCGGTAGCGTTTCGACGAGCCAGCGATGCTTGGGGCTCAGGAGGCGAAGTTCCTGCCCCCGCAGCTGATAGATCCCGACCTGCTCGACGACGGTCGCGTCGGGCGGTAGGGGTTTGGAGTCACTTGGGCGGACGACACGGAGAAGATCGTGGTTTGGGTCGAACCCCTCGCTCTGCTGAAAGAGTAGCGTCTCGAGTGGGCGCGCGAACCACTCCCGGCTTTTCCGGTTCTTGTTCAACTGATCTCGAAGCTGTTTCCCGACAGGCGTGTCAGTGAGCCGTGCGGACTGCTTCGCCTGGTGTTGCTGTCGCAGCTGATCGCGGAGGAAGTGATAGGCGAGAGCAGTCCGCAGCGCGCCCTTGAAACTACTCCCTGGGAGGTAAGGATGACCAGACGCGTTGCGCTCAAAGGGGAGAAGTGTCCAACGTTCACGCGACTCCGGCGCAATTTGCTGGCCGCTTGGACCGCGGAGGATGGCACGAGCGTACGCTTCCCACTCCTGCGGTGTGATGAGGTTGTCCACTCGCGGGTCCTGGCCACGGGCGAGCTGCTCCTCAGTCATCCGCTCGGTGATGAGGCGATCGAGATCGATCAGGTAGTATCTGCCGCGCTGGGTATCGGCAACCACGTCATAGTTGCCGAGCAGGGGCTGTCCACCTGCGCCAATATGCAGGGGGGTGAGGAGCTCGAGCTCAAGCTCGACCGAGCGCAAGTCGAGGACTGGCCGGTTCTTAGGCTGACTGGCCATGAGCATTCTCCTCCCAGACAACGGGGACGGTGAGGGCAAAACCATAGCGGTAGACTGGATGGAGGCCGCGCATGATGTCAGGTGTGACATCAAGGAGTTGGCCAAGAACGATCATCCCGTTGGGGCGAGAGATGATCGATCCTTCCGTGACAAAGTGCGCCTCTTTGCGACGGTAGTGGCCCCCTTCAGGGGAGGCGACCCAACCACCCCGGAGCACCAGGTCATACCGGGCAGATGGCCCCAATACCCCACGTGCAAGCTCTGCCTCGGTCGGAGCGTACAGGCTAAGTAGCACTTCGCGCATTGTTCTGCTGACTTCAGGCCAGGAGACAGGACGATCGAGTTCGGGCGTGAACTGGCCGTGCCCAATCGAGCGCAGTCCGCCGATGCCCAGCTCCCCGAGTTCGCGGAACGCCTCTTCGAGAAGTTGGCGCCAGGTATCGTCACGCCACGCGATGAGCACGTAGAGGCCGCACTCGGGAGCAAACCAGAGCCGACCCGACCGGAAGACGTTGGACGCGTTCGAGACGCGGTCGAGGGAGACGCGGGGCACCACATCACGTCGCCAGAGTGGAGTTGCGCCACGGGCGAAGGACGAGGGAAGGTAGGAGCGGTCTTCTGGCAGGATCCAAGCGGCGTGATCCGGAAGGAATGTTTCTCCGCCAAACACCTGTTCGTTGAGATGCCCGTTGAGCCAAGCCTGGAACAGACCGAAGGAGACCCACCGGGTTTGGCGGAGGCGCTTCCGCACGTCGTCCGGTGGAGGAACGGGGAGCGGGAGCTGTGGTTTGGGTACGAAGCGCACGCGTCCAGCGTAGGGGAATGCGCTGGAGAGCAGGAAGGGGGGATTTCCGGAGCGAAACGCCGCGAGGAGGTCAGTGAGCGTCTTTGGGCCCCAACCAAGGCGGACGGCACAGCAGAGCGCGCTGAAGAGCGTGTCGCTGTGGACCAGTTCCGCAGTCTCCTCGATGCCGACACCCCGTTCGGCGAGGTGGAAGGGGCCGCGTGGACGCAGGAGCACGACGTCCAGTGTCGGCATCGTTCACTCCGCCGGTTGGATCCGGATATGCTCGCGGAGCCAGCTGAGCACCTCTTCGCGCTCGTTGAGGAGTTCCTCCACTGAAGCGAAGGTGCGTGTTGGTAACTGTGCACCAGGTTGGTCGTACTTTTGGCGTGGTCTGAGGGTCAGGGTGATGTCTCGGAAGGTCACCTTACCCGAGCCACGGGAGCCATAGCTGCCAAGGTAATCGTCTTCGAGGAGACGGAGGGCGCGGACGACGGTCCAGAAGCGGTCGACATCCTGCTGCTCGTAGACGGTGTAGACCATTTCGCAGGCGAAGATTGCTCCAGCAGGGATACGCTCCACCTGACGGGGGACTGCCGCGGCGGTGACACGGTCGATAGCCGCTTCCCATTTAATTTCGGAATAGGGCAGGTCGAGACGCAGCGACTCGAGCTGGCGGACGCTCTCAGGCGTGAGAAAGGCGTCACGCACGACGAGTCGCGTCGGCGCAGAGGGAAACTGATCGCCAGGGACGCCAAACACCGGGCAGACGGGGCATGTGTTGTAGGTATGGTTTACTTGTCGGTTACGGTCGCCCTCACAGATGTGGATATAGACGTTGTTGATCCGCCAGTTCGAGGGGAGGCCTTCGATCCGCTCGGCGAGGGAGCGGAGCTTTCCTTTGAGCGATGAGCCGGGGATATAGGGTTGATTGGTCAGCGGGTCGCGGACGACTGGGTTGTCAAGCGCACCAATAGCCAGGCTGCCAGCCGCGCCGCCGATGCGCAAGCCAGTTAAAGCATGGAGCGTCGCGCTCAGGATAACCCGCCCGTGGATTGTTGCCTGTCGAGTCGGTGGCGCTGCGGTGGACATGGCCTCTCCTCCCCTCTCACTGCCCGCCGTTGGCCTTGTGGTAGGCAAGGATCGCCTCGAAAAAGTCGACAAAGTTGCGGAAGCGTTGTCGGTCACGTCCAACCCGCTCGATAGCGGGTTCGAGGGTCTGCTTGAGCCAGGTCACGCCTTTGCCGGTGGCACGAGCGGCCTGGTAGGCCAATTTGGGACGGAGGAGCTGGAGTTCCCGGTAGATTTCCGGTGTGAGCTCACGTTCACTTGGGCTCAAGGAGCGGAGCTGCATCTCGAGTTCGCGCACTTTGCCGAAAACCGAGCGGATCTGGCTGGTTGCCAACGCATCGGCGCTTCGCGAGTTTCCTCCGGGACGAGCCAAGTCGCGACCGACGCGTTCGGCGACCTGGACGAGCGTAGTCGGATCGCCGTTGATGATGATCTGGTCCAGTTCCTCCGCCGTGGGTGGCTTGAACATCTCGGATGGCGATGCTGTGCGGGGCGGGTTCCCAGGCCGTGCTCCGCTCATCCAACATCCTCCCTTCGGGTCACAAGCTGTGTCCAGCGTGCAACGAGGCGCAGTCTCTCAGCGAGAGCTGGATCCCGCAGATCATGCTGTAGTTTGGCCAAGTGAGCGGCTGCGGGAGACGAATCAGCGAGTCGTTCGCGGGCGCGAGACAAGAGGTACGTAGCGAGCCAAAGCCATCGGCCGTAGACCAGCTGACCAGGGCGCAGCGTGCCGCGCCGCATCGCCTCTGTGCGGGCCTGGTCATAGAGGAGTCCGACTGCAGCCAGGTTCTGGAGGAGAGACCGCGGGAGCAGGTCGTGCTCGATGAGCTGAGCCAGCTCACGGACCTCCTTCGTTACCTGCTCAAACTGGGACCAGTCGAGCGTGCGGCCGAGGAAAGTGATCGCGTTTTTGACCACCCGGCCATTTTCGCTGCGGGCCTTTGCTGCTTCGAGTGCCTCTTTTGCTTCTTCAGCTGCTTGATAGAGCGGGGCATGCTCTGGCACGAGGGCGACACCAGCGGAGAGGTGGAGCACCGGATTTCCGCTGGTGAACGACCGAAAGTCGTTGCGGAGTTCGAGGGCGAAGTGGGCGATGGTGTGCCAGTGCCCAACCGCAAAGACGTCGTCGCCACCGGAATAGACGAGATAGAGCGGTTTCTGCTGGTCGTTATACTGCCGGGCTCGGGTGGCGAGGTAGCCCTCAAAAAAGAGGCGGAGCCCTCCGGAAAGGCTCGCGAGACGGGAGAGGGAAAGCTGCTCCCCGAGGCCGAGAGCGAAGAGACGACCAAGGTCGTCGACGTCCATACGGAGGATTCCGAGACCGCGAGCGCCCGGGCCGGAGGCGGCGATGGTCTCGAACTCCATCACACTCCCGTCACGTTCCACGGGAACAACGTTGGCCAGGAAGGCAAAGCCCAGGCCGATGCTGCCGCTCTGCTTGGCTATCTCGAGCGCTGGCGGCGTGAGGAAGTCTGGGTCATCGACCCGAAGGAGCGTTCCCCGGCCGAGTGCGACGAGACGTTCGAGCTGCGCATCGTTGGCGATGAGGTGAAGTTCGAGACCGAGTGCGGCGAGGAGGCCGCGGTAATGGGCTTGCTCGCGGGGTGTTCTTGGTACTACCGGATCGATCTCCCGGAGGAAGAGCCAGCGGGCACGGCGGAGCTCGCTTCCCAGGTCAATGAAGGAGTCGCAACGGGCACAGATGCGCTCGTCGTCCTCGAGGCGAGCGACTGGTGCTTCCCGTCGGCAGATGGCGCAAGGGGGCTCGGGACCGCCAATACCACGAGGCGCAAAAAGGTTTTGCGCGAGCTCCTCGGCTGGGAGGTCGGCGAACTTGCGGCCCTTAAAAGCCTGGAGCGACTCGTGCAGCTGTGTCCAGGCGGTCCGAAAGCGCTCGGGCACAGACAAATCGGCACAGCTGAGGGGGCGCGCTGCCAGTGCGACGTAGAGTTCGCCGTCAGTCGTCGTGAGGAGGATGCGATCGAGTTGCTGGCGGAGTGTGGTGAGCGCGTCGTCTGAGAGGAACTGGGTGAGGAGGTAACAACGGCCTCCACCGGCGTAGAGGAGGTTGACCAGGGGAAGGTCGAGTTGGCGGAGGAGCCAACGGCCGATCGCCTCGGTGACTAGTTGGAGGAAGAAGGAGCGACCACGCAAGCTCCGCGCCGCGCGTGCTGCCGTCAAGGTGTAGAGGAAGCGCTGAACACCGGTAATGTCAGCGGCGATGAGGGTGAGGCACGGTTGTTCCCATTCTGGAACTCGCTGGGCGAGGAGAGCCTGCAGCGTTTGATCTGAAAGCTGGGCCTGGTGGAGAGCGGCGGCGAGCGCACAGGTGGAGCGGAGGTGGTCGTACAGCGAGATATCGGGTGTCGCTTGCTGAAAGTAGGCCGACGGGATGCACCAGCAGAAGCGAGCGAGGAGGTGCACCAGTGTGACGAAACGCGCGGGGAAGTCGAGTGCTTGAGGGAGCTTGCGCAACTCGTTGGTGAACGCTTCCCAGAGTTGGCGGTAGTGCACCCGTTCCTGGTCTTCGGTGACCGGCTGCTTGATTGGGAAAAGGACAGCAGGTTCGAGACGGAGAGGAGTCAGCGGCCAGTAGGCAGGTGGAGGTGGCTGGAGCCCATCGAGTTGAAGGCGGGTGAAGACACTGACGAGCTGGCGCTGGCCGCTGCGCGTCTTAACCCCACCTGTGACAGCAGTGCGTGGGGTATCGCTCTCGCTGTCATCGCGCTCGGCGGCGGAGAGTCGATCAGCGAGGGTCACCAGTTGCGTGAGGCGGTCCTGGGGTGGTGCATGGTGGCGGAGGACCGGCTGGATCGCCGCAGTCCAGGTGGGGAAGAAGCGCTCGATCGTCTCGGCGCTCCATTTGGCGTGGGCACCGTGGCGGCCGTAGTCCTCGGGGCCGTAAGGCGCATACCGTGGGCCGTGTGATTCCCCGGTGCGCTGCCAAAACTTGCCGATATCGTGGAGCAGACTTGCCACCAGGAGAGTTTGGTAGTCGGACATCGAGTTCTCCAGCTCCTGACAAGAGGCTAAGCAGACAAGACTGACCTGTCAAGAGGTGACAGGTGGGAATGGCGATCGGGTGGGACGCAGGGTGACGGGGAAGACG
>DAOTWO010000081.1:0-3193 GCA_034435855.1 Thermomicrobium sp.
ATTCGTGCCCAGCTTCGGCTGGAGGAGCGACTTGTCGAAGCGGCCGGGCAGCTCTCCGAGGAAGAAGTGGCGGAGCTCCGCGCCTTGGAGGATCAGGTGGTGAACGACCTCGTTCAGGCGCAGGCGCTTAGCCGGCAGCTCGCAGGATTCTTGCAGCTCCTCGCCGTGAGTCGCCAACAGTTAAGCGGAGCCGGGACACTCCCGGACCTCGACGCGGCTAAAGATCTTCTTGTCCGGCAAGCGATGGTTCGCGCACAAGAAGAAGAACGACGGCGGCTCGCACGGGAGATTCATGATGGACCAGCACAAGTGCTGGCCAATGCGATCTTGACCGTCCAGTACCTGGAACGGCTGGCCGAGCGCAGTGATCTTCGCGGTGCACTCTTTCAACAAGAGCTCGCGCGGGTTGAGTCAGCACTTCGCGAGGGGCTAAGCGAGACACGCCAGTTCATGTTTGCGTTGCAACCCACAACTCTCCAACAGCACGGGTTGCTCCGAACCATTGCACTGTACACCGAGACCGTACGACGCCACTTCCCAGCCGAGCTGATCCTCCAGTTGCCCGAGTCGCTTCCCCCCTTAACTCCCGAGCAGGAACTCGCAGCCTTCCGGGTCATCCAGGAAGCCCTCCATAATGTCCAACGCCATGCTCGTGCTCGGCATTGCTGGCTAAGGATTTCCGCGCATCCGTCCGAAATAGTCATTGAGGTGATTGACGACGGGCAGGGCTTCCGCCCCGGTGCCGTCGTTCCGACCTCGAGTGGTGGCTTCGGGCTTCAGGGGATGCGCGAGCGCGCCGAGCTCGTCGGAGGCCAGCTCGAGATCCAGAGCGAACCCAGTCACGGCACGACAATCCGGTTGCGACTTCCACTCGCGACGAGCGGACGTGCGAGCGACACGGAGAACGAGCAGGCTGAGGAAGCGAGAGTATCGCAGCAGAAGGAGCGGATCGCATGAGCCCAATCAATATCCTCATCGTGGACGACCATCCACTCTTCCGCAGCGGCATCCGCTGGAGCTTGGAGCAACATCCCCAGTTTGTGATCGTGGGCGAGGCTTCTGACGGAAGTGAGGCGCTGCGACTTGCAGACGAACTCTCACCGGACGTCATTCTTGTCGACCTCAGTTTGCCTGGCATGAACGGGCTCGAGGTCGCACGCGCACTCAAGCGGCGACAGCCACAAGCCGGGGTCATTATCCTCACTATGCACCAGGACGACGAGCAGCTCTTCAACGCTATCCGTGCAGGCGCCTCCGCCTACTGCACGAAAGACATCGAGCCAGAACAGCTCATCGATATCATCGTCCGCGTCGCTCGTGGCGAATATCTCATCAACGAAATGGTGCTCTCTCGCCCGTTCGTCGCCTCCCGCGTCCTCGACCAGTTCCGCGAACTGTCTCGTCTGGATCGCACCGCGATCGGCTTCTTCTCTCCCTTGACACCACGCGAAATCGAGATCCTCGATTGCGTTGCTCGCGGATACACTAACAAGGAGATTGCGCAGGTACTCAACATAAGCGACCAGACAGTCAAGAATCACATCACCTCGATCCTGCGCAAGCTTCAGGTGAATGACCGGACGCAGGCTGTCATCTACGCACTACGACATGGCTGGATCAAGCTCGAAGACACCGAGGATGGCGTTCCAGGGACGAATGTCAGCATCGGACGCGAGCGGGGACGCCGTTAGCGCCGGCCGAACTGTCGCTCCAGCTCTTCGGTACTCAAGTGCACCACGGTTGGCCGTCCATGCCCGCAGGCCAGCGGTGCACGACACTGTTCCAGCTGGCGAATCAGTTCGCGCATCTCCGACAGCGAGAGTTCTTGTCCCGCACGAATCGCCGAGTGACAGGCCGTGCTGATGGCCACCTGCTCAAGTGGTGTCGTCCCTCGTCCACCGGCCGCAAGTTCGTCAAGAACCGCCAAGAGAACCCGTTCGATACTGCGCTGCACAACCGCCGGTACTGCGCGAACAGCGACGCTGGCCGCACCAAACGGCTCGATCTCCCACCCGAGCCGAACGAACTCGCCTGCATAGCGCTCGAACGCCTCAAGCTGTGACGGTGACAGTTCCAGGACGAGCGGTTCGAGAAGGCGCTGCTGCTCCACACCGTGCGTCGCGAGCTCTTCAAACAGGCGCTCAAACAAGATTCGCTCGTGGGCCGCATGCTGGTCAATCAAGTACATCCCATCTGGCCCCTCGGCAATGATGTACGCCTGCCTAATCTGCCCAAGCACGCGAAGAATGGGCAAGCGTTGGCCACTCTCTGTACGAGAGTCCTCAATCGCTGACACCGGTGACGGTTCGGGATCTGGCCGTGTCATCACCGGCGCGGCACGGGTCGGATCCGCAACGAGCAGCCGACGCTGCACCGCCGGCGGGGAGAGCGGGCTGAAGGTCACCACCGGGGGCGACTGGTCAGGAAGATGCGCGAGGAGCGTCCGGCGAACCGCTTCATGCACCGCAGCCGCGACCGCTCGCTCATCAGCAAAACGCACCTCACGCTTGGTCGGATGCACATTGACGTCGACCCGCTCCGGTGGAAGCTGTACGGCGATGACCCCAACCGGATATCGTCCCACCATCAGGAGCGTGTGGTATGCCTGCTCGGCCGCTGCGACCAGCGTTCGACTCTCGACCCAGCGCTGGTTGACAAGAATGAAGAAGGCCTGTCGGTTCGCTCGGGAGATTGCTGGAAGCCCGATCGCACCGGTGACCGTCACCTCGTCGTGAGGCACCGGTTCAATTGGTACAATCTGCGCTGCCGTCTCAAGGCCGAAGACACCGGCGAGAGCATCGACCAGCTGACCGCTTCCCGGCGTTGCGAGAGTCATCCGGCCATCAACGATGAATTCAAACCGCACGTCCGGGCGGGCCAACGCGAGCGCCGCCAGTGCGCGCTGGATGTAGGCAACCTCGGTCGCATCCTGGCGCAGAAAGCGCCGCCGCGCTGGAATCGTCGCGAACAGGTCGCGAACGGTGACCACGGTTCCTGGGGCTGCGCCAATCGGTTCCACCCGAGCTGGCCGACCGAACCGGACGCGCAACCGCGCACCAGAACTCGCTCCAGGGATGCACGACACAATCTCGAAGTCGCTCACCGCGCTAATCGCGGCCAACGCCTCGCCACGGAATCCGTAGCTCAGAACGTGCGCGAGATCCTCGAACCGACGAAGCTTTGAAGTGGTGTG
>DAOTWO010000082.1:0-3274 GCA_034435855.1 Thermomicrobium sp.
CAGCCGTTCGAGCGAGCGTTCCCGTCCAAGGACGCGCAGTGTCTCAAAGAGCCCTGGCGACACGGTGCGTCCCGTAACCGCCACACGGATCGGCATGAACAGTTGTCCAGTCTTGAGGCCAAGCTCCTCGGCCAGTGTCCGTAACCGCCGCTCCAAGTCGGCCTCATCGGTGAAGTCAGCGTCGTGCAGTACAGCAAGTGTTCGCTCGAGCCCTTGGAGAACAGCCTCGGGTTCTACTTTGCGCTGCAGCAGCAGTTCCGGATCGTAGTCCTCGACCTCGGTAAAGAAGAAGCGAGTCAGCTCTGGAACTTCACTCAAGAGCTTTGCACGATCCTTGACCAGCGCAACAACCTCGCGGACATAGGCGAAGGCCGGGTGCTCTGGATCCTCCGCCTCGGGACCAACAAGTCCGGCCTCTCGTAAGAAGGGGACGCACCGGCGGGCGAATTCATCGAGCGAGAGTATGTGGTTGATATAGTACTGGTTCATCCAGAGCAACTTTTCGAAGTTGAAGCGCGCCGGGTGCGGGTTCACCTCCTCCAAACGAAAGAGCTGGATGAGTTCCTCGCGTGAGAAGATCTCGCGCTCGGCGTCATAGGCCCAGCCGAGGAGGGCCAGGTAATTCATCATTGCCTCGGGCAGGTAACCGAGCCGCTTAAACTCGAGCACCCCGGTCGCACCGTGCCGCTTGGAAAGCTTGCCCTTACCATCGGGGCTAAGGATCAGCGGCAAGTGACAGAGCACTGGCATCTCCCACCCGAAGGCACGGTAGAGCTGCGCATGAAGCGGTGCCGAGGGGATCCATTCCTCCGCCCGGAGAATGTGCGAGATCTCCATGTAGTGGTCGTCAACCACATTCGCCAGGTGATAGGTCGGGAAACCATCCGACTTGAGCAGAACGAGGTCTTGCAACAGGCGATTCTCGTAGGTGATCTCGCCGCGTAGGAGATCGACGATCGTCGTCTCGCCTTCCAGCGGCATCTTGAAACGGATCACCGCCGGCTCACCCCGCTCCAGGCGCGCCTGGACTTCGTCCGGTGGAAGGAAACGGCAGTGCCGGTCATAGCCGGGGGGCTCGCCGCGCGCTCGCTGCTCTTGCCGCACACGCTCCAAGCGCTCTGGGGTACAGAAGCAGTAATACGCATGGCCGTGCTCCACCAGCCAGCGTGCGTGCTCCTGGTAGACCGCAAGTCGCTGGCTCTGGATATACGGACCGTACGGACCACCAATGTCGGGGCCTTCGTCCCACTCCAGACCAAGCCACTTCAACCCCTCAATAATCCCTTGGATACTCTGGCCAACTAGGCGCGCCTGGTCAGTGTCCTCAATGCGCAAGATGAACGCACCACCGTGCTGACGTGCGAAGAGCCAGTTGAAGAGCGCCGTACGCGCCCCACCGACATGGAGGTCTCCCGTCGGGCTCGGGGCAAACCGAACACGGACACGCGTTGTCATCGTCGCTTCCCTCGCCTCCTGGCGCGGGCTGGCCGCGCTATCAGCAAGTATGCAACGCTCGTGCCTCGGAAAGTGAGCACAGGAATGGGAGATGGTGATGAGCAGTAAGCGTGCGGGGATTCTGTTCGACCTGGACGGCGTCCTGATCAACAGCGAAGAGGCACACTACGAGGCAACACGCCGCGCCTTTCTCGCCCTTGGCCTTCCTGATCTCTCAGAGGAACTCTATCGTGACTGTATGATCGGCCGCCCCGATCGCGAAGCGATCATGGCCGCTCTGACCAAGCTCGAACTTCCTGCCGACCAGTTGACGGAGGTACTCCGGCTGAAGGCCAAAGCCTATTACGACCTCCTCAGCCGTGGTGCAGTCGCGCTCCTCTGGGATGGCATCGCGACCGCCGTCGCCGCCTTGGAGGCCGGTTACCCGGTAGCCGTCGTCACGGGTGCCTTAAAGAACGAGGCACAATGGGCGCTACGGGCAGCTGGACTCGAGGGGCGGATCAACACCGTTGTGACAGCCGAGGACGTGACGCATGGCAAACCCCATCCGGAGCCATATCTCCTCGGCTGTTACCATCTCGGCGTAGCACCCCTTTCCAGCGTCGCGGTTGAAGATGCGCCAGCTGGTGTGCGGGCTGCCCGTGCCGCTGGACTATCCGTCGTCGCAGTGGCTCGCCGCATGCTCCCAGGGCTCGAGGAAGCGGATCGAATCGTCACGGAGCTCACCTGGCAGGCAGTCGTCGAGTTCCTCGCGGCTACGTGAGGAGACCGTCGATCCGCCGGGCGAGTTCCACATCCCGCTCAGTAAGGCCACCCGCCTCGTGTGTGGTGAGCAAGAGCTGCACGCGGTTATATCGGATCGTGATATCTGGGTGATGCCGGTGCTCTTCAGCAACTTCCGCGACGCGGTTTACGAAAGCCATCGCTTCGCGGAAGTTTTTGAACTTCACCTCACGGACGAGGGCATCGCCTTGCCGCTCCCATGCTGGCAAGCTCTCCAATGCTCGAGCGATTGCCGCGTCATCGAGCCGTTCCATGCTGCCTCCTTTCCTCTAGGCCCATTGTATTGTACAGCGAAGCCCAATTTGACGCGCCGCGAAAAGTTCACCACAATGCTGAGTATCCACAGCAAGAGTGCTTTTTATACTTTTACTTTCCTCGAGCACTCGATCGGCACATGAACGGTCGTGTGCGAACTTGCCCATCGTTTTCCGATGATTGACCACGATCGCATCACGAATTTGACATCTCATCCCCGAGTTCGTATACTCCGCCCCCGTGCGCTGACGAGCGACCAGCGCACCGCCGATCTGCTTCAGTGATCGGCTGAATAGGACGAGTACAGGGAGGGAAGGGATGCGAGCATTGCCGATCCGGCTGCTCGTGATTGGAATGCTGTTTGTCTCGTTGGCACCAGCCGTCGGTGCAACACCCTCGGGACTTGATCCGACAACCGCCCAGCCTGCCGTCGCAGCCCTCTGGGTCCAGCTCGATGGAGGTGTTCGCTACCAAACCATCGGTCGCACCTGGGCACTTGGACCAGTCATCCGCGCCGTCGCGACTGAGCCGTATGCAGAAGCACCGGGTGGTGCGCGAACGGTGTATTACTTCGATAAGGCTCGCGTTGAGGTCCCTGATCCCTCGTCAACCGATCCCCGCAAAAATCTCACACTCGGACTGCTCGTCCGCGACATGGTGCTTGGCGTTGTACAGGTTGGTGACCAGCGCTTTCTCCCCGTGCCACCAGCCACACTCCCTCTCGCTGGAGATCTCATCGGCAATGACGCAGCCCCAACATACGCCTCACTCCGAAATCTCG
>DAOTWO010000083.1:0-1681 GCA_034435855.1 Thermomicrobium sp.
GGAACGAACCGGTACCCTATCCCGTGTACCGTCTGAATGAGTCGTCCTCCTTCTGCCTCCCCTCCTAATGCTTCCCGGATCCGATGGACATGGACGTCAACGTTTCGTAAGTCCACAATGTCCTGACCCCAGACAAGGTCGAGGAGCTCCTGCCGAGTACAGACCCGTCCGGCTCGCTCGACAAGTGCTGCCAGGAGCGCAAACTCGCGGGGAGCCAACCGGATCTCCCGGCCGCGGTAGACGACACGATGCTCATCCCGGAAGACGACCAGCGTTCCCGCTGTCAACACGTTTCCCTGCGAGGATTCACCCCAGCGGCGCAGGAGGGCTTCGATTCGAGCGAAGAGTTCGCGTGTGCGGAACGGCTTCGTGACGTAGTCATCGGCACCCGCTTGAAAGAGTGCTACGATGTCATCCTCACTGTCCCGCGCCGTGAGAACGAGAATCGGCGCGCTCGACCACTTGCGAATCAGCCGGCAGACGTCGCGTCCGTCGATACCAGGCAGCATGAGGTCGAGAACAATAAGGTCAGGGCGGACAGTTCGGGCAAGCATGATCGCCTGGCGTCCCTCGCTGGCGGTCCAGACGCTATAGCCACGTTGCTGGAGGCTGTAGGCGAGGGTCTGTGACAACGTCGGGTCATCCTCGACAACCAGGATACGCTGTTGCGTAGTTGGGCTCGG
The DNA here is from genome assembly GCA_034435855.1 of Thermomicrobium sp. Classification (GTDB taxonomy): domain Bacteria; phylum Chloroflexota; class Chloroflexia; order Thermomicrobiales; family Thermomicrobiaceae; genus Thermomicrobium. The sequence goes on from DAOTWO010000083.1 coordinate 684, forward strand.
CGCTGCGTTACCCGTCTGCATCCCTGTTCGTTCCTGTCGCACCGGCCGTCCTCCATCCTCGGATTTCAGTATAGAAAGCGGAGTTTAACCGCAGTTTCGCGCTACATTAACGTGGGTTGAACGACCACACCGGAGCGTTCGGCTCTGGTCGCCCAGTACGACAGGTGCCGTGACAGGTCTGGAGAGGATCTTCATCCACTTGTCCTGCTGAAAGCGTTGCCCCATGAGGCGCGAGCACCGGGGGCAGCACAGTCCTGTATTTCGACCTGGTCTGAAGCCTTTGCAGTCTGCTGTGGGGCCTTAAGGAGCGTGTCCTGTTCCTTCGCCTGGCATTGATATCCCAGGGAAGGTCATCGCCACCCACAGGGCGTGATCATTCGCTCCCACCATAGCTCAGCATGCGCATGGCCTCCGTCTTGCTGTGGCGACCTTGAACGGGATTCGAGGCAGCACACACGATTGCTGGAACCGACACTGCTCCTGACTCCTTTTGCTGCCCTCCTGAACTCTTCCCTCTCGTCTCCTTCTGTCGAAACGTCGCGAATACGGAGAAACAGACGCAATAGCGACTGCTGTTGGCACGGACAGAAGATCAGGTCTGACTTCCTGCGAAGAGGAAGGGACAGGAGGCAGCAACGTTGGGAGGGGGAAACTGTCTTTCCCTTCCCTTCACCCGTCAGTCATGCGGACGAGCGGCTGCAGCTGCCTGACCGGCCATTGCTCTGGGGTGTCCGGATGGCTCGGAGTGGAAAAAGAAGGGTGTGATGATGCTGCTGTGTTCCGACAGCTTCTTCAAGCTTCGCGGTTGGGATTTCCTGGCAAAGGAGCCAGCCGCCGGACAGTGGCGATGATATCCCGAATGGTGACGGGTCGCTTGAGGACAGTTGTGGCCCGCTGTTCCAGCCAGCGTGGTACAGCTCGTAGTGGACTGACCAGGAGGATGAGCGCAGCCTCAGGATACTGCTCCAAGAGTGTTCGTAGCGCTTCTCCTTGCTGTC
>DAOTWO010000084.1:0-1868 GCA_034435855.1 Thermomicrobium sp.
AAACGGTCCACTATCTCCACATTGCAGCCAGAGTGTAGCGCTGTAGAATTCGTAACTGTAGAAGATATCAGCCACGGTGTAAGTGTCAGTCGTCACCCGCGTGGTATACACAGTATGCGTACTCGTGGTCCATGGGCCTGAGTAAACGAAAGATGTTTCGGTTTGAGTTTCCGTTATTGTGTATGTTGTCGGGGCTGGAGGTTGTGTTGTCGTCTCCGTGGTTGGGCCCGGAGGAGTCGTGGTTCCTCCTCCCTCAGGAGGGGGTGGGGGAGGCTGGCAGTTGAAACCCCATCCAGCACCCTTTTCAGCGAGTCTTCCCTCAGAGTCTACAACCCTGAATGTAATTGCGTAACCAGCCGCATCACCACTAGGATATACCCAATCTCCCCAGCTGAATGGTCCATAAACAATGTATGGACCAATCACTCCACTGTTTACGGGAAAATTCCATTCGTTGGTCATGACCCACTCGCCTCTTATGATATAGGGTGGTGTCCCCCATCCGTTGGGGTTGAAGCTGAAGGATACATAGCCGCCGTCGCAGCCAACGCCTCCTGTGATGAGTAGTATGGGTGTTCCGGGCGGAGGAGGACCGGTTGTCGTCGTCGTCCACGTGGTTGTGTAGGACGTTGTCGTTGTGGTGTGTGTCGTGGTTGTGCCGGTCACCGTGGTGGATGTTCTGGTCACTGTGTATGTGTCAGTTCTGGTTGTTCCTGTCACGTAGAGGGCTGGCTTGTCGGGCCTTCCCCACAGCGATACGAAGTCGTTGCCCAGGCTTGTGTGGACCTGTATGTATTTTATTCTTTCTAGGGCGGCTTGGTAGTTGTCCAGCCCCTCAAGCCCGAGCTGGGAGGGCAGGTATGTCTTGTCCTCTCCGGCTCCAAGCCTTATCGAGACAGGCCTCTCCTCGTACCTGCCGTCTCTCCAGACTATGAGGAGGCTGTTTATCGTCGTCTCACCGCTCCACGTGTTGACGAAGCTTATCCTCGTCAGGTTCCGGTAGCCTCCGCCGGGCTGGTTAGCCGGGTCGAGCCAAATGTAGACCCTGACCAGCTCCTTGGCCTTCAGGGCTGCTGTCTCAGCCGCCCCTGCGTGACGCGCCTGCTGGGCTGCGTTGACGGTCATGTACGCCATCCAAGACATACCAAGTATCAGAACCAGTATAATAGCTATCGTGGCCAGCGCGGTTGAAACAGCTTTACTATGCGAAACCCTCATAACACCACCTCCTAGCATGTAGTTGTCACCGTGCCAAATTGTCCCCCAGCCAGAAAGTAACAGGTGGCTGTTTCAATCCAAGTCCACTGCCAGACACTCGAGTCCCTAACCGTGAGCGTTCTCCGGACCACGAGCTCTCTGCCTGAGTGGGTCAGGTCTGTGGAGCAGCTTCCGCTAAAGCTGGTGGATGATTCCGGTTTCAGGACGGTTCGCTCGGACCGACAGGCGCGCGGTAGGGAGACAGACGATTAAGATAACATCCAGACGTTGCTCGACATAGTTCGCCACATCCATTCCACCTGCGCTTCCCGGACGCCATGGAGGTGTCTGGGGTTCTGCGGGGAGGCATGGGGTCTCTCCACGGTTGCTAAAACCCTCTCAGACGCCATGGAGGTGTTTGAGAAAGGTTTGTGGATGGATGCTGGAGACACGAAGACAGAGAACTACGTTCAGAGGTTTCCGAAGATATCCTCCCACCCATGGTCTGGTGGCTTGGCTTGAGGAGGTTTTACACGGCCTCACACGCCGCCCTCCCCAACCTCTACATGGGGAGGGGTATGAGCTTTTCCTCCCGAGCCGGGCCACCGGGCTTTCAGGTGGCTGATGCCTGCTCCCCGGCGCAGGTTTTGGCAGGGGAGCGGAGGCTGGTG
>DAOTWO010000085.1:0-4044 GCA_034435855.1 Thermomicrobium sp.
TCCCGCCGCGTTCGGCTTTCGATCGTCATGCCTCCCGATCCGGAGACAGATGTGACACTGCGTGAACTCGGCAAGCGTTTTCCGGAGCTCGCCGTCGATCCGGAGATCACACTCGAGTCAGCTGAAGCGCTCCTCGAGTACGCGCCCGAACGTGAGATCGGAGAGATTGCACCGCGCCCCGTTCTCCTCATCCACGGTGTCCAAGATGTCTTGGTAGCCCCTGACGAGTCGCGCGAAGCATACGCGCGGGCTGGCGATCCGAAACGCCTGATCCTGGTCGAGGGAATGGGGCATTTCAACTGGCTGAACCCACAGCATGCGGTGTTCCACCGCGTCATCGACGAAGTGACAGGGTGGCTCCGACAGTGGCTCCTTGGAGACGGGTCGCGAGTAGGGTAGGAGGTGCCTTATGGAGATCCCGCGTGAACGGCTGCGTTGGATCTACGAGCGAATGGCGCTCATCCGCGCCTTCGAGGATCGGGTCGCTCAAGAGTTCGCGGCCGGGAAGCTCCCGGGCTTCGTCCATCTCTACGCAGGTGAGGAGGCGATCGCCGTTGGGGTCTGCGCCCACCTGACGGACCGGGACTACATCACGAGCACGCATCGTGGTCATGGGCACTGCATTGCCAAAGGTGTGGACGTGAAGGCCATGATGGCCGAGCTCTTCGGCAAGGCGACCGGCGTCTGCAAGGGGAAGGGCGGCTCTATGCACATCGCCGACGTCGACAAGGGGATGCTCGGTGCGAACGGCATTGTCGGTGGTGGACCACCAATCGCCTGTGGCGCAGGCCTGATGGCGAAGACGCTGGGTACTGACCAGGTCTCGGTCTGCTTCTTCGGCGACGGCGCAGCGGAGCAGGGGACGACGCACGAGGCGATGAACCTGGCCGCGATCTGGAAGCTTCCCGTCGTGTTTGTCTGCGAGAATAACCTTTATGCCGAATCCACCCCCTGGACATACCACTGTGCTGCGCCGGACATCGCCTCGCGAGCTGCCGCATACGACATGCCGGGTATCCTGGTCGACGGCACGGATGTCTTTGCCGTCTATGAAGCGGCAGGAGAAGCGATCGCCCGTGCTCGGCGCGGAGAGGGGCCGACACTGCTAGAGTGCCGCGCGTTCCGCTACTACGGGCACTTCCAAGGAGATGCCGTGTCGTACCGCACCCCCGAGGAGGAGGCGGCCTACCGGCAACGTGATCCGATCCAGCGCTTCCGACAAACCGTACTGAGCCAGGGGCTGCTCAGTGAGGACGAACTCGATGCAATCGACACCGCGGTGCAGCACGAGATCAACGAGGCGGTACGATTCGCCGAGTCAAGCCCCTTGCCACCGCCTGAGGACTGTCTGACAGACGTCTACGTCAGCTATCCAGTCGAGCAGCTCGCTTTCCGGCACTGACGAGAGGAGGAACTCGACCATGGTCGTGGCAACACGCGTCCTCAGTTATCGTCAGGCGATCAACGAAGCGTTGCGGCTCGAAATGCGCCGCGACCCGACCGTTATCCTGATGGGCGAGGACGTCGCCGGTGGGGCAACGGTCCAGCATATCGAACAGGCAGGAGCCTGGGGTGGTCCCCTCGGCGTCACGAAGAGTCTCGTGAGCGAATTCGGCCGACAGCGCGTCCTTGACACTCCGATCAGCGAGGCCGCCTTCATCGGGGCGGCGGTGGGTGCGGCAGTGACAGGCCTACGGCCAGTCGCCGAGCTAATGTTCGTCGACTTTTTCGGTGTCTGCATGGATCAGATCTTCAATCAGGGCGCAAAGTTGCGCTACATGTTTGGCGGAAAGGCCAAGGTACCTATGGTCATCCGCACCATGATCGGTGCAGGTTTCGGTGCTGCTGGACAGCACTCCGGATGCCACTATTCTGTCTTTGCCCACATGCCTGGTCTCAAGGCAGTTGCACCCGCCACACCCTATGACGCAAAGGGGCTCCTCATTGCCGCCATCCGCGACGATGATCCGGTCATGTTCTTCGAGCACAAGATGCTCTACGACATGACGGGTGAGGTACCCGAGGGCGACTACGTGATTCCGATCGGTAAGGCAGACATCAAACGCGAGGGAAATGACGTCACGATCGTCGCGATCTCCCGGATGGTGCATATCGCACTCGAGGCTGCAAAGCGGCTAAGCACCGACGGGATCGAAGCTGAAGTCGTCGATCTCCGCTCGCTCTCACCGCTTGACGAGGACGCTGTGCTCAGTTCGCTTGCGAAGACCCGACGCTTGGTCGTCGTCGACGAGGATAATCCTCGCTGCTCGGTCGCTGCGGACATCGCCGCGCTTGCAGTCGACAAGGGCTTCGACTATCTCGACGCACCAGTCAAGCTCGTCACGGCGCCACATACGCCGGTTCCCTTTAGCCCAAGTCTAGAGCAGTACTACATCCCCACTCCGGAACGGGTGATTGCGGCCGTACGGGAGATCGTGTGAGCGGGAAACACCGAGCAGCTGGTGCCTCGGGGGCGGTCGGCATCATCGCCAATCCTGCTGCCGGCAAGGACGTCCGGCGGCTCGTCGCACTTGCCTCGACGTTCGACAACCAGGAAAAGGTCCGGATTGTCCGCCGGGCGCTTGCCGGCCTGGCCGCAACAGGTGTGCGCCGTGTCTATTACCTTCCGGACTCGTTTGGAATCGTCACGCGAGCGGCTGAGAATAACCGCTTCAACCTCGACCTGGAGCCGATTCCCGTGCCATGCACCTTCACGGCAAGCGACTCTGAGCAAGCAGCAAGGTGGCTCGCCGAGCACGGTGCGGCTTGCATTCTGACGCTTGGTGGTGACGGAACGAACCGCGTGGTCGCACGCGGCTGTCGGGAAGTCCCGCTCGTGCCGATCGCCACCGGCACGAACAATGTCTTTCCCTATCTGGTGGACGGCACAATCGCCGGTCTCGCGGCAGGGCTGCTCGCGGTAGGGCAGCTGGATGATTCGTGCCTGGAGCAACGACCACGCCTCGAGGTTTGGATCGATGGGACATTGGTGGACATCGCGCTCATCGATGTGGCCGTGTCGCGTGAGCGCTTTCTCGGCACACGCGCGATCTGGGATCCCAACACCATCGATCAAATCATCGTCTCGCGTGTGATCCCCGGCGTCATCGGCTTGGCGGCCGTGGCAGCAGCACTCTCTCCAAACCCTGCGCCAACTGGAGCATTTGTGGAGCTCGGACAAGGTTCCATGTGCGTGACCGTCCCGCTGGCTCCTGGTCTGGTGACAAGAGTGCCAATCCGCGCCTGGTCCCCGCTGGAGCTTGGTGCCGAGATCATCCTCGGGCAACGCCCCTGCACACTGGCCCTGGACGGCGAGCGGGAGCTCCGTATCGAGCGCAGCCACCACGTCGTGGTGCGCCTGTCAGGGAGTGGTCCGCTCGTCCTCGACCCACGCCTCGCGTTGCGTGAAGCCGCCCGACGTGGCTGTTTCCTCAGTCCTTTCACCAGCGCTGTGTAAGCGTTCCTCAAGGAACGCACGGAGCACAACCGCACTGTTGTGTACCCGATCCCGCGCGCTATAGAGCAGTGTGATCGGTCCACGCTGTGCAGCGGCCAGCAACGGTTCCCAGGCCTGCGGATGGGCGAGAAGCTCCTCCCGATAACGCTGTTGGAACTCTGGCCACTTGGCCAAATCATGGCCAAACCACCGCCGCACGGCATCGCTCGGGGCTACCTCGCGCAGCCAAGCGGTGATCACTAGGTTGTCCCGGCGCATCCCACGCGGCCACAGTCGTTCAACGAGATACCGTCCGCCGTCACTCGGCTCGACAGGATCGTAGACCCGCTTGAGCTGGATAGTCACGGCACTACTCCTCCGAGAGCTCGTCAATCGGCCGCTCACGAAGACGCTCGGGAATCCGCAGGTACCGCTCCAGCCGACGCACCAGAACAATCGTCGCGACGGCAAGAAGTGTACCCAGGATACCAATCAAGTAATAGCCGGCCCCAACCAGCATGCCAATCGCTGCTGCAACCCAGATCCCAGCAGCGGTCGTCAGCCCGTAGACACGATCACGCGAACGCAGGATCATCCCACCCCCGAGA
>DAOTWO010000086.1:0-8488 GCA_034435855.1 Thermomicrobium sp.
GCTGTTCGCGCCCCTCTACCACCAGCGTCAGCCCACGCTCGGGCGGTACTACCTCGCCCACAATGCTCGCGGCAATCCCCTTGGTCGCGAGTGCAGCCAACAAGGCTTCCGCCTTGTGCGGGCGCACTGTGATGATCAATGTCCCCTCGCTGATCGCCGCATATGGATCCATTCCAAACAGCGCACAGATCTTCGCAACATCCTCGCGCAGGATGATCCGCTCCTGTTCGATGCGCATCCCGACACCAGACGCCTCGGCCACTTCCACGAGTCCCCCAAAGACGCCACACTCCGTGGCATCGTGCATCGCCGTCACCCCATCATCGCGGACGCCGATACTCACCGCGGTCAGCGCATCTTCCACCACCGTCATCTGCCAAAAGAGCTCCTGTGCCCGCTCCGCAAATTCTCGCCCGTACGCCGCCGCAATCTGCTCCGGGAAGCTCACCGCAAACAGTCCCGCCGCTTCAATCGCTGCTCCCTTGGTCACAACGACCAAGTCTCCAACCCGTGCCATCTTCGGGGTGACATAGCGGTTCGCCGGACCAATCGCCAGCACCGCCGCGCCACCGACCATGGGATAGTTGCACCCTTCGTACCGTGCCGTGTGTCCAGCAACGATGGCAATCCCGAGTTCAGCACAGACCCGGTGCATCGTCGTCCAGAGCAGCGCGAGCTCCTCGGCGGTGATTTCCAGCGGCAGATTGAGGTCAATCGCCATGTAGGTCGGACGCAGCCCACTCGTGGCTGCATCGGAAGCGAGGATGTGAATGGCAAACCAGGCTGCCCGCTCCCAACCGTAGGCCGGAACCACAAACACTGGGTCGGTGGTCACGGCCATCACCAGCCCGTTCCCAAGGTCGACAATGCCAACGTCAACTCCGTGCTGTGGCGGCACGAGCACCTGTGGTGACGGGGCACCCAGATTGGGCAAGATAATCTGGTCGAACACCTCGCGCGAGATCTTGCCGAGTGTCGGAAGTTCGAGTCCCATCTGTCCTCCTCCTTCTATTAGCTCCTCCCATCATGGCAGAGATGCCTGTGCTGCGGCCAAGGCTTCCACTCTGCGACACTATCGTGGGTGCGGTGCGCAATCTGGTCGCGGCACCAGTGCCGTATCCCCGTACTCCCTGGTAGGGGGCTAGCACCACACATTGCGACGGTTGTTTGCGGTGAGCTGATTGCCCGAGAGGCGGGACGCAAAGTGAGTAGAGTCGATGTGAGACAGGACCTCCAGAGGCTCCCCGGGAGAGGTTGTCTGTACTCCACGATGTCTCTGCCTAGTGACAGGAACTGTACTCCTCTTCCCACGTGCCTGACAGCTGTCAAGAAAGACATGGTAGCTTCTGAGCCGTTCTCCTGGTAGGTCCTTATCGCAAAAGCCAAGACGCCTGCGCTGGAAGCATCCTGGGTCGTCCATCGCCGGTCTGTGGAGGGAGGATGCTTCGTTCACTGGCCCGGCAATGGGAGCAGCGCAGACTAGTGTCTTTGCCCATCACTCTTGGCAGCGATGGTCTGCTACCCCTCAACGGGGCCACTGCGTTGACGACGAGTTCCGTCACGGTGGGCCTCGCCAAAACCGACCACCGCGCTTCGGCTGTACAGGATGATCCGGACTGCTGTATGCGCGGTGGTGAGAAAACCGTCTTACACCGTTGACTGCAGGCTGGCTGCGGGCGTGGCCAGGCTGCAGAACCAGCGGTGAAACCGGAGATCGTCGGTGAGTTCTGGATGGAAGGCAGTGCCAATCAGCTGCCCCTGCCGCACTGCAACGGGTGTTCCATCCGGAAGACGTGCCAGAACCTCCACCGTCGGGCCAATGGCCTCCACCACCGGTGCACGGATGAAGACGGCCCGCAGGGGTGGGAGGCCGAGCGGCTCGACGAGGAGGTCACATTCAAAGCTCTCACGTTGGGAGCCAAACGCGTTGCGGCGGATGACAACATCAAGGAGCCCAAGCAGTGGCTGGTGCCGTGCTCGTGTCTCGGCGACCACCTCCCGAGCAAGCAGAATCAGGCCCGCGCACGTACCCCAGATTGGTCGGCCAGCTTGTGCAAGGGCACGGATCGGCTCAACCAGCTCAAACCGCTCCAGCAACCGACCAATGGTGGTGCTCTCGCCGCCCGGAATGATCAGACCGGCGACCCCTTCCAGATCCGCCGGTCGGCGCACTTCACGCCCTTCAACACCGATGCGCCGGAGGACGTGGAGATGTTCGGCAAAGTCTCCCTGCAGTGCCAGGACACCAATGAGAAGCGACATGGCTCCCCCTCACCAGCCGCGTGGTGCTAACCGCTGCTCGGGAGCGAGTGTTGCCAAATCGATCCCTGGCATCGCCTCACCAAGGCCGCGCGATACGCGCGCCAGTACCTCGGGATCCCGGTAGTGGGTGACTGCTTCGACGATCGCTTTCGCGCGGGCAAAGGGGTTCTCCGACTTGAAGATCCCTGAGCCGACGAACACCCCCTCAGCTCCGAGCTGCATCACCAGCGCTGCGTCGGCTGGCGTAGCAACACCGCCGGCGCAGAAGAGGACAACGGGCAACCGTCCCTGTTCGGCGACCTCCCGAACGAGCTCGTACGGTGCACCCAGCTCTTTGGCCGCCGTCACGAGTTCCTCGCGGGGCAGCGCAGCCAGCCGCCGAATCCCGTCAAGGATGTCCCGCAAGTGACGCACCGCCTCGACGATGTTGCCGGTGCCGGCCTCTCCCTTGCTGCGGATCATCGCCGCCCCCTCGGCTATACGGCGGAGCGCTTCACCAAGATCACGAGCGCCACAGACAAAGGGAACGCGAAAGGCATGCTTGTCGACGTGGAAGCGGTCATCTGCTGGCGTCAGCACCTCACTCTCGTCGATAAAATCGACGCCAAGGGCTTCCAGGATCTGCGCCTCGACAAAGTGGCCGATCCTGACTTTGGCCATGACAGGGATCGTGACGGCTTCCTTGATGCGCAAAATCCGATCGGGATCGGCCATTCGGGCCACCCCGCCTTCGCGCCGAATGTCAGCGGGCACGCGCTCGAGCGCCATGACCGCCACAGCTCCCGCTTCCTCGGCGATCTGGGCTTGCTCAGGGGTCACCACGTCCATGATGACGCCCCCCTTGAGCATCTGGGCTAGACCAACTTTGGTCCGCCAGGTCGCTGGCTGGATATTGCCGTTCGCGCCAACCATCGGCTCCTCCTTTCTGGTCCGTTGCGGCACTACACAATCGGTGCACTTGCGCGCTCGCGCACCGCGTGCGCGGTCTGCAGAGCCCGGAGTGCTGCTGCAAGGCGGCGTACCCCTTCGACCAGCGTTGCTGGTGCCGGGTAGGTGAAGTTGAGGCGCAGGAAGGCGCGGCCGACTGTTGGATCAGGGAAGAAGCTCTCACCGGGCGTAAAGGCCACGCCGCGCTGAGCAGCTTCCGGCAAGAGATCTCGTGCGCGCAGTCCCTCCGTAAGTTCGCACCAGAGGTAGAGGCCGCCACCCGGCACGCGGAAGCGCAACGCTGTGCCGAGTTCAGCACGGAGCGCAGCGACGAGGACATCGCGACGTTCCCGATAGGCAGGGCGCAGTGTCTCGAGGTGGGGGAGTAGGAGACCCCGCTCGATAAATGCCCACACTGCCCACTGCATCAGCGGATTGGTGTCCAGATCAACCAGCTGTTTGACGAGCGTCAGCTGGTGAATGACCGGCCAAGGGGCAATGACCCAACCGATCCGGAACCCTGGGAACAGGATCTTGGAGATGGTGGTGAGAGAGATCACGACGCCGGCGTCGTCAAGCGCGGCGAGCGGAGGCGCCGGCGGTGCCTCGTACCAGAGCTCGCGGTACGGGTCGTCCTCGATCACCGGGATACCCGCCCGTGCGGCCAGTTCTAGGAGTCGCTGGCGACGATCGAGTGAGAGTGTGACACCGGAGGGGTTCTGGAATGTCGGCAGCGTGTAGATGAGCTTGGGGCGGCGGTGCTCCAGAGCCTGCTCCAACACGCTGACCCGCATACCATGGTCGTCGACCGGCACCGGGAGGAGGCGAGCTCCCACTGCACGGAACACCTGCAGAGCTCCGACATAGGTTGGCGCCTCTACCGCAACGAGGTCTCCAGGTTCCAGCAAGGCGCGAGCAATCAGGTACAACCCCTGCTGCGAGCCGGAGACAACGAGAACCTGGTCGGGACTGCAGCGGATCCCCCAACGCTGGGACCAGGAAGCAATCGCCTCGCGGAGCGGGGGATAGCCCTCACTCGGGCAGTACTGGAGAAGACGCGGCCCTTCGCGGTGCAGCGCCTCGTCGAGGAGTTGCCGGACCACGCTGATCGGATAGAGCTCAGGGGCTGGGAGTCCCGTGGCAAAGCTGATCACGTCGGACCGGGAAGAGGCGAGTGCCGCGTCTTCCAGTGCTGGGTCATAGAGGAGCGAGGCGAGTGGCGCAAACAGCTGTGGCCACGGGACACCGCCGGCGGGCCACTCCGGCGCTGCTGGCCGGCGGTGATCGATGACCACTGTGCCACGCCCCACGTGGCCGGAGATGAGTCCTTCCGCAGCGAGTTCTCGGTAGGCACTCACCACCGTACTGCGGTTCACCCCAAGCATGGCGGCGAGGCGCCGTTCTGGCGGGAGCCGCGTGCCAGGCGGAAGTTCGCCACTTAAGATACGACGGCGGAGCTGTTGGGCTAACTGGCGGTAGAGTGGTGTTCGAGTTGTACGGTCGAGTTGAATCTGCATCGTCTTCTCCCCTGCTCGACCTCAGCCAAAACCTACGGCGATCGATGCCGGATGCCAACGACCATTGTAGCACTGTTGAGCCATCCAATCCGTCCACTTTCCGGCATTGGATGGCTCCGGCCAATGGCGCCAGTTGTGTGGTGTCCTGCGCGCGACGGCGACCAAAAGCTGGTCGGATGGCGATCAGCCTTGTGCAACGACTGCACCGCAGCGCCCTCACCTGATAGACCGGCCGGAAGTCCAGGCAGAGACACGTCGTCCGTTGCGGTCATTTGCAGGGAGGAGGCGGGCGGCGGGGGCGACCGCACCCGAGGCGTACCTTGGCGTCTTGGTGTAGTGCTCGACAGAGTCACCGGTGTTCAGGGAAGCGACGTGTCGTGGGGCACGAGAAGCTACTCCGGTGGTCCACGCGTGCCCGGCGTTGCTGTCGGCGGCGTTGCGTGCGCCAGCGCCGGTGCGTCAGTGTCGTGCCCGGCGACCAAAAGATTTGCGGGGCATTCTTTCTGCAGCGCATGCTGCAGCGCTCGCTGAGAGAAGCTCAGCCGTCCTTTTCAATCGGCGGGAGCGCCAGAGGCTGCCGGCAGCGTCGGTCAGTCTCAAGGGCACCTCCTGTGATCGCATGCAATGAACTGATCCAGCCAACCGGTACGGACAGCCGTTGGTGGATTTCCCTTGCGGGAGAGATGCCTGCCTACCGTGTGACAGAAGGCTTGGGACTTGGGAGACAGCGGGAAAAGCACCGGCGAATGTACTGGTTGCCGAAGCAGCAGCGACCGATCACGCTGCTATGCTCGCCCTCTCCGCCGGCATCGTGCCTGACGGCCTGGCGTGGGACGACGGTTCTGCTCAGAGAGCAAGCTCCAAAGGGCGAAGCAGCGCGGCATGCGGGCTCATTCAGCCATGTGACTGTTCGCGGTCTCCACCTTGCTATACTCCATATCAGACTTGACGGGTGTGCCGGTTGCCCGTGAGGCAGGGGTTTGCGCATGGGGACGAAGCGGGACTACTACGAGGTGCTCGGCGTCAGTCGTACGGCGAGCCAGGATGAGATCCGGCGAGCTTATCGTCGGCTCGCGCGGCAGTACCACCCGGACGTCAATAAGTCGCCGGATGCCGAGGAAAAATTTAAGGAAATCAACGAAGCGTACGAAGTGCTGAGCGACCCCGAGAAGCGCGCAGCCTACGATCGCTTCGGCCATGCTGGCGTGCAGGTCGGCGTGGGCGGGAATGCAGGGGCGAGTGCCGACCCATTTGGGTTCGGTTCGCTGTTCACCGATTTTTTCGACTCGTTCTTTGGTGATATGACGGGGGCGAGCCGACGTCGCCCAACACGGGGTGCCGACCTGGAGGCGACGATCGAGCTGGAGTTCGAGGAGGCGCTGCGCGGCGTTGAGAAGGAGCTCGAGATCGAGCGGTTGGAGATCTGCCCTGACTGCCGCGGCACCCGCATGCGCCACGGTGCGCGGCCGGCCACCTGCCCAGTCTGTGGCGGCAGTGGGCAACTGCGTCGCTACCAGCAGACGATCCTTGGTGCGATGATCACCGCAACGACCTGTAGCCACTGCGGCGGCGAAGGTCGGGTGATCTCCGATCCTTGCCCGACATGTCGCGGACGTGGCCGGCTGCTGCGGCGTCGGACGGTACGGCTGGAGATCCCGGCTGGGATCGAGGACGGCGCGACGCTCCGCCTGACTGGCGAAGGAGAGCACGGCGAGCCAGGTGCGCCACCAGGCAACCTGTATGTTCATGTGCGGGTACGACCGCATGAACTGTTCCGCCGTGAGGGGACGACGCTTTACCTGGACGTACCGATTAACGTCGCGCAGGCGGCGCTCGGTGCCGAAGTCGAAGTACCCACAGTTGATGGTCCGGTGCTGCTGACCATCCCACCGGGGACACAGCCGGGGCAGCGTTTCCGTCTGCGGGGGAAGGGCGTGCCGGAGCTCGGCACGGGGCACCGCGGTGACCTTATTGTGACGGTACGTGTTGTTGTGCCGACCGAACTGACTCCCCGACAGCGGGAACTCTTCGAGGAGCTCGCCGAGTCGCTGGAACGACCGGACGTCCGTGAGGCGCACCGCAAGGGGCTCTTTGAACGGATAAAAGAGGTGCTCGGCGTGTGAGCGACCGCGAATAGGGTACTCGTGGATGGAGTGAGAAGGATCCCTGGAATTGGTTGCGCGGGTGGGCGCGAGTCCTCGAGAGGTTCAGTGGCCACTTGCGATGCGCGGCCACCCCACAGTGCGGCTGGTGGAGGCCTGATCTCAGGTCAGCTGCAGCTCAGTATCTCGCTGGCCAAATGAACAACCGCGTGGTGGGCACTTCATCGCGCTCAGCGGGGGCAGAGAGGTGGTTACTTCCCGGCATGCGCCGTAGGCCACAAAACCCGTGATGGTCGAGCAGAGCTGGATCGAGTGGCGCAGCGGTGAAGTAGGCCCTTCAGTTATCCGAGGCGTCCAGGGTTGGCCTCTTCTGTGACGGGTGCAACCCATATTTAGTAGCCACCTAAGAGCCGTCTAATCAGCGTGCTTTCCCCAATCGTTGATCAAACAGGTTTGCCATTTCCTTATCCTGGAATTGGGCGAGCAATGGTCGGTGGCGGATGATCGCGTCTGTTGGGGCCTCGCCTCGTATGATCCGATGGTAAGCAATTGCCGCGAACCACTCCTCTGGGGCACTTGGTGGTACCGCCAACCCAACCACTCTGCAAGCGTGCCCAGAGGTTTGCAGGGGTGTCCTCCGGGGGAAGGTAGCTCCGGTACATGCGTTGGGTCTGCTGCCCAAAATGCGGCTGTGGCGGTATTCTCCGGCGCTGGCGGGGTGAGAGGCGGAGTCGGGCAAAAGGGTGAGCAAGGGGTGGGTGGAGATTGAAGACAGTGCTGCCTCGTCGTCGCCGGTAGGGAGGAGAATAAGGCATGCTCGGGATGGTTGAGTGGGGATAGTGGCGGTGACATAGTGAGTGAGTCGCCAAAGTGCGCGGGTATCATCCGCCCGTTGTGCAGAGAGCAGAACGCCCTGCGCAGTGGGGGTGGCGCAGGGCGTTCCGTTCAGGGCCCGGAGAATAGTCCCGCTGCGGTCTGGTAGAAACCAGTGAGACTATCGCCGAGAAGGGTCAATGCCCCAACGACGGCCAGCGCGATAAAGAGGAGCAACAAACCGTATTCCACCAGTCCTTGAGCGGCAAGGGCCCAAGTGATCAGTGGACGCATCACTCGTCTCGACGCGCTTCAACCGCCACCAGGACCGGCCAGCCGTCCGGCGATCTGATTAAAGAGCCCTTGGATATTTGTACCGATGAGTGCTAGTGCACCAATGACGACGACTGCCACGAGGGCCAGGATGAGACCATACTCGACCAGGCTTTGTCCCTCCATCGCTCGACTCTTTTGCGTTTCCCACCAAGCCAACAGAGCGTAGAGATACCGCTCTAGCATCGTGTCCTTGCTCCCTCCAGAACTTCACCGGCCGATGACGGCCCGGCATGATGACTCCAATGACCCTCTGACGACCGACCGCCTGGCGCCGCTGTCGGATCCTTCACCCCCTCTCTCGCTGCCGCGTCGAGGTCGGTCGTATCAGGTGTCTGTGTTGACACTACGGTGTTGTTGCCCCCGGGCCCTAGGCGCGTTTGTCCCCATCGCAATCGGGAGTTCGGTTCCGATCCGAACGGGGGATCTCGACCAGCCCACAGAGCGGCAAACGAGGAGGACTCAAGTCAGGGGGATGAGGAGCGTGAGACGCAGCCGCTCCGGTGCCAGTTGCTCACTGGCAAGGCTCGCGCC